>CAVQCU010000180.1:0-13425 GCA_963710995.1 uncultured delta proteobacterium | reverse complement strand
CAACTACTTATAATCTGAGATGAAATTAAACTGACTGTTTGTCAACCAAATTAACTAATTATAATTATAAATTATCAGATCAACTGTTATGCTTAATGATCAACTGACTGATAAATTAATTAATGTTACCATAACGACCAGGAGATGAGTATAAATCATGATTAATGATGATACCATGCTTAAATTATCATACTTACTAAATTATTATATTATTTATTTTATTATTTTTAATTATGTTATTTATATTAATTGTTAATTAAATAATCGTACTATTATTAATTAATTAATTAATTATTAATTATTAATCGATTATTGCTCAATGCCGAAATCTTTAGATGTGAAATGCACCTTCCAAGTATCGCCTGATATTTTTTTTAGCAGCTTATGAAGTTTTGGCAGGTTCATCTTGTAAAAGGCGGCAATGGTTCGTAAGCCTTCACCATTCAAATATCGCTTAGCCGCATCTATAAGGATATTTTGTTTTTCTTTATCAATGCCCCATGTCTTTGATTCTTTATCGAATGTTCGACCATAAGGAATTTGTCCGCAGGAGGGATAACCTTTTTTAGCACGCTCAACTTTATTTATAATGGATTTATAACCTTGCTCTGCTGCAAAGAATTCGTTTATTTCGGTTCCCATGCCGATCATCAGATTATTGAATGGCAAGTTCAAATCCATGTGCCGCCCCAGCCAGTAAAATTGAATTTCTTTTTCCTTCAAAATGCTGAGATATTTTTTACTTTTTTGATTGTCTCGTGACCACCGGCTAATATCCGCAACCATTACGGCATCAAATTTACCGGCTAGTGCGTCTACCATTAATTCATCGAATATTTTTCGCTCATGATCAGGCGTGGCGTGTTCTTGACCCGCATACCATTTATAAACTGTACCATTTAAGCTTTTGATTGCTGCTTCTAGTTGTTTTCGCTGAGTTGCTAATGATTCGCCTTTTCTTTCTTGTTTTTCTGTGCTGACTCTAATCAAAGGTGCAAAGCATAATCCCGTCATGACTGTCTCCTGTTAATTTGGTTTTTCTTTAAAAAGTTATAAAGGTTCGGAACTGTGGTCTTGTATCGTTTTGCAATGAATATTTTGGTGCTACCATTATTGAGCAAGGATATTATCTCTGGCTTGAATTCATCCAACTTACTTTTACCAGGACCTTTCGGACGCCCTAATAATCGGCCCTTTGCCTTCGCTGCTTTCAAGCCTTCACGTGTTCTTGCGCTGATAAGGTCACGTTCAATTTGTGCGGCAATACTGAAAATCATAGCCATAAGCTCGCCTTGAAATTTCCCATTCAGCTCAAACCCGTTTTTGACATCGTAAATAAAAATCCCTTTCTCTTTAGCAACGGAAATGCAAGACATAATATCAACCATCGAACGGCCAAGTCGAGAAAGTTCCGGCAAAATGAGCCTGTCACCATTTCCTAGTTCATCAATAATCGTTTTTACCTTTCTATCCTTCCATGGTTTTGTTCCTGATATTTTTTCTTCAACAAACTCAACCTGACCGAAATTTCTCTCATTAGCAAATTTGAGAATGTCTATCTTGTTTTTTTCTGTCTCCTGATCTTGCGTACTGACCCGCAGATAGGCAATGTTGCGACTTTCTTTTTTTATCTTCTCTGTTTTCTGAATTCGTGACATTTCGCGCCTCCTCTTAAGAAAAGATATTATTTATAGTTATAATATATATTATAGTAAAATAAAAGTCAATAATAATCTTTTTATAATATCAGTTATTAAAAATGATCCTTTTCTTTTTATTGAGGCATTCCATTTCTGCTATATTCTTTCATATATATTATATAATACTTTCTTAGAAATCAGGATTTAATCTTCAAATATTTTTTCCCTTGTAATATCAATATTCTACAAGCTGGATTTTCCCAATATTTCAAGGAATTTTTAAATAAGGTGGATTTTGTCAAGAGTGTGAATTAGAAAAAATTCAGCAAATCTTGCGGGTGTTAATATTAACTTTTTAATATAAGTTAAGATTTAACATTAATTATTTGACAAAAATATTGTGGAGAAAGTATTTCTTTCACCTACCAAGGTTCAATGACTATCTATTGCTAAATTTAATGATTACCATTTAGAAAGTGCAACTGTCCGATAAGATGTGCGGCTGGTTAAATTACAGAATTCAGATAGCTTAATGATCAATCATAACGGTTATTACTGACAAGGTCTAGCCCTGCCTTTTCCTTAACGCTTACCACAATGGCTCTTTACCAATGCAGCTTAAGGTGGTTTGAAGCCTGTTCCTGTAAACCGGCTCCGAGGGGCCTACCCTCATCTTTCATGCGCCTTCGTGGCGCACTTACACCTACCAATCCACAGTATTTGGCAGTCGTCTGATTTGAGGATTACTGGTTGAAAAGTGCATAAAAAAAATTGTGCCCGTATTGTCAAAGCAAAGAGCTTTGGACTCGCAACGGTTAGACATTTTCTATTGGACATTATGTTCGCAACCTTTCGTGGGGGACAATCTTGGCGATAATCCAGGTGCCTGCGTAAAGAAATCCCAAGAGAACAACATCCGCTGGACCGACAGGTAAATCAAATTTATATGAGATACAGAAACCAAGGAAAGCGGCCAAGCCACCGATCAAAGAGGCCGATACTATAAACTGACGCATGTTGCGGGCAACCTGGTGCGCCGTCAAAGCGGGAATCAGAAGAAACCCGAACGCAATCAGCGGACCGACGCTGAGCACTGCCATCGAAACGGTCATGCCGATCAGTAAATAAAGCAGCACGTCCCAGAAAATGACGTTCTTGCGCAGTATAATTGCCATATCGCGGTCAAACGAGACTAGGAGTAACTCCCTGTGGAACAGTCCCATCACTGCAATGACAAGCGTAAGCGTGGCTGCCGTCAGCCCAAGATCGAAATTAGAGATAGCGATGACTTCGCCTTTCATCATATCTAGCCAACCGATTTCGCCGTAAGGATTTTTTGAAAGCAACAGGATACTCAGCGCGGCAGCTACTACATATGCGGTACCAAGTCGGCCCTCAGGTTGTCCACGTCCGCGCCGTTCTAAAAACGCCAGCGCCATAATCGCGGCCAATGAGAATGTGATTGAGCCGATAAAAGCGAGCATGTGTGCACTGTGTGAGCTATGTTCGGACAGATTGAATCCGAGCCACAATGGAAGCGAGAGGGCGACAGCAACGCCTGTTGAGGAAATCTGAGGCAGTGCAACACCCATGAATACCAGCCGGCGCATCACGAGAAACACACCGACTAGCGGGCATACGAGACCGACGAGCACGCTGGTGTATATCGAATTGCGCAGTAGAAAATCGGGTGAGAAAATCTGATAAATTATTTCCATGTTAGGCCATCCCCATTTCAATCATTTCCGCCATCCGTTCGGCGGTTAAGAGTTCGTGCGTTGAGCCGAGGGACATCTTCCCCCCATGAAGCCAGATGACTTGCTCGGCATAGTGACGCACCGCTGCAAAATCGTGCGTAACAAGAAGAACAGTGATCTTCCTCTCTTTGTGGATCTGCGAAATAAACTCCAGCACCAAATCTTTAGTTTCACGGTCCACACCTACAGTGGGCTCATCCAATACCAGTATATCTGGGCGCATAGCCAAAGCGCGGGCAATAAGCACGCGTTGTTTCTGCCCGCCGGATAGTTCGGCAAAGCGCCGTTGGGCAAACTCTTCAGCATCAGCCGCACGCAGGCATTCGCGTGTAAAGGCGCGTTCGATTTGAGGGACAATATGACCCGGCCGGACCCGCCCGTATACGCCCATAAGAGCGACGTTGAATCCTGTGAGCAGATAAATCGGATCGAACTGAAAAGCTTGAGGTACGTAACCGAACGCGAGAGGCGCACTTGTTGCTTTGGTATTGATGCAACCCGCGATTGGAGGAATCAGTCCAAGCACCGTCTTGATCAGAGTCGATTTGCCCGAGCCATTGGCGCCAAGAATGGCGGTGAAACTGGCACGGGCAATGGAAAGCGAAATGCCGGACAGCACAACTTGGTTATTATAGCCGATACTCAGATTTTCCAGTGTAATAAGTGGTTCATTCATAGTCTGTTGTGTATGTGTCCGCCCGGCAAGTGCGGGCAGACACATACTCCTTTTATTTTCTTGATTGTACGGCACCGACCGTTGTATGAATAATGTAGTCCATCATTTTGATGTACGTTTCCGTATGCGGCACGCCGCCCGGCATGATGGGAAGCGTTATCATGGTTGCGCCAGTCTGTTCGGCGATCCGTTTGGGCACTTTTTCAGGAAACTGCGGCTCTCGCACAACGATAGAGACATGCTCGGCCTTCATCGCTGTGGCCAATTCCTGGATGTAACGTGCGCTCGGATCGATACCGGGCTTAACTTCAATTGTACCGAAATAGTTTAAACCGAAACGTGCCGCGAAGTATGGCCAATGCTCATGATAGGATACGAACTTCGTCCCCTTGAGTGGTTTGACCGCTTTCTCCCATTCGGCAATCTTGGCGTTGAGTTCGGCGAGATACGCGTCGCGGTTGCGCATGAATTCAGCTTTATGCTCTGGCGCAAACGCCACCAATGCGTTATAGATGTTTGCGATGGCGGTCTTTGCCAATACCGGATCGAGCACGTAGTGTGGATTACCATAGGGATGAACGTCGCCCTCGGAATGATCCGTTGATTTGGGCACATCGCGCGGGACGATTCCCTTGGAGCAGTCGACATATCCGGGCTTGTTTATCTGAATGCGCGGGTTCTTACTTGCTTCCAGGAGAGCGGGAAGAAAGGCGTGCTCGCAATCAAAACCCACCAGAATCAGCAGGTCAGCCCGGTTCATCACCGGCACGAAGCTTGGTTTCATCGGCACCCCGTGGGTGTCTTCAACACCGGTCGCCAGACTGTGAACGTCGACCAGATTGCCGCCGACGGCACGAGCAAAATCCGCCAAGTCGGTAAGCGTTGTAACGACGCGGATCTTCTCGGCGTGAGCGGGCATCGCCCACCCGCACAATACAGCGGTGAGCGCGATGATCGATAATAGACTATATAATTTATATTTCATATTGAATTCCTCCTTAGCGTTGTTGCCAACCATGCGAGTGCGAGCCGATGATCCACGCCCATTGCAGATAAACAGCATTATCGGCGGGCCTGCCGGAAGCGGCGTTGGGATCGGTATACGTGTACTGAAGGCGCAATTGATTCCAGTGACTCAATGCCCAGGTGATGTACGGAGAATAGGCGTAGGTTTTGTCTTGATTATTCACCTGGTTCTCCACATATTCAAACATGAACCCAGCTGACCACTGCCGATGGAACTTGTATGTGAGATACGAGTATAGGCCGACGGAACTGACGGAGCTACCGGGGAGGGCGTTGCCCAATGAATCGGTTACGTCATAGCGGTTATCGCTATAGAGCACTTCCGTGCCCCATGTGATGCTCTCGAACTGATTGTTGCGCAACGGTTTGTAGCTTAGCACCAAGTCCGCTCCCCAAAGCCGTCGCTCGCGTTCGGTAAAGGTATTGCCGGCTACTGTAGGCAATGGAGGATTAACACCGCCAGGGGATGCCCACTGTGCGTCCGTACTTGGATTCCACAGGGCTGAAATGCCGGGTTCTAGAGAGATATCGGGAGTCAGGTCGAAATATGTGGACAATCGTCCCCAATAATTCAACCCGCTGCCGTTACGGAAATCGCCGGACATTGTTTGGCGGATTGTCGCCGCCGAACTGATCGCCCACGCCAACGGTCAGGCTCACGTAATGATCAACCGGCAACAGCCAATTAATCTGCAAGCCGTCCGTCCTCGATTCACCGCCGATGTATTCGGCAAGCGCCAGTGGACGGTTGACGAACGGCAGTTCGTGGTCGTGAATATACCCCAGTCGGCCGAACTCTCCGAAGAACCGCCCTGCCTTCAGTTCCAGGTTCCACGGCAGCGACGTCGTCTGCAGTGCGGCCTCTTCTACCCCCAAAGACGATTCGCCGGTAACCGGATCGGCTGACGCGTTGATTACCACATAGGCCTTGGCATATGGGTCAACCGCCGCCGCCGCATTCAATTCCACCGAACGTTGGAACGCATCAAAACCGCCGGGACGACCGCTTCCCGTCTGCGACGATCCTTTGTCACGATAACTGAAGACTGTCTCTCCCACCAGCCCGATGGATGGGTTGAACTCGCTTGGCAAAACTTTTCTTTGCGCTTCAACTACTTGATCTATCTTCTCCTTCAACTCTTGTACTTGTTGCTGCATCTCACCTGCCGGAGCCGTCTGCTCGGTAGCGGCACCCTCAGGTTGTGATGAAGAGTTCATCTGTTTGACCTCATTCTTCTTATTTTGTTCTTTTAGCTCATTAATCATTATCTGTTGCGCTTTGATAGTTTCTTCCTGTTTTTTTAATGTCTCCTCCAATGTGCGAATCCTTGATTCAATTTCACTTTCAGCAAATGCAGGCACTGATAGTGCCGGGAGACAAAGAAGAAGAATAAACAGGATTATTCCTTGTTTCATACACATATCTCCTTCATCCTCATAAAGGATACTTGTCAGTAATTAGATTTTTTTATTGATATTGATTTGAACTATACAGATGCTGAAACTGGAGGAGCCCGGTCGGAATATACGGGAAATTTGGATAAAGCCTGATGAAAGGATTCTTCAGGCTGATGAAGGTAAATAGTTGTTGGATAGAAAACAAACGTTTCGTGAATTTCTAAATTGCCGGAGGAAAATGAAGTTGCGGCAACACATAATGGACATTCATGATGTTCATACCCATCATCATGATGATGGAATGTAATTGCCAGAGAGGCAAATAGAAACACGATCGCAAAAAAGAAAAATATATATTTACGATTTACATGGGGAACGGTCATCATTTTTATACGCATAATAAACAAATTATTCTGTGGCAAAAGTGTATATGAAATTGATGATCGCTTGTCAAGATGAAATAAAGGAGATTTATCTGATCTTGAATTATAATTTTTTGATGATTTCCGATTGAAACATACATGACAGTATTCTGTCACAAAGGAGAATGAAAATAGCCTTGTTGACACCTTTTATTGTGAGTTGAATAATATCAATATATTAGACTTCTATTTTCAGGGGAAAGGTTGTATACAGGTTGCAGTTGATGATTTAAGGATTACAGGAAGTAAGAAATAAAAAATTTCAATTACCGATTTTTCAAAATTTATGAACAGGCGGAATCGTTGATTTCACCTACCTATACGTAACAAAATATGTTTTCTCTATTGATATTGATATGTTATGTTGTATTTAAGTTTTCATAAATTTCTCTTTTCGTCAAGGATTATTTTTATTGTCTATCGCACTCTGTTGCTCATGTCATATTATTTGTACTGGCGCATGAGCTGTTTTGCCTTTCTCTGATCAAAATCAACATCGGATCTCGAGACGCCATAAATCATGATTGGATATGAGTAATCGAATTCACTAATCAGAATGCTTCCGTCAATATCCGCAATCATAGAGACAGCGCTTGTGTTTCTGAAGTTGCTGAACCATGTTGTATTTTCTTTTGTGAACGCTGCGTCAATCGTTTCCAGTCGGCTTTTTTGTGGATTATAAACTGTGAATATTAAAGATTACTATTTGAAATCGTTAGTGAAAAAATTTTTAATAAAAAAACTTGCCTCAATATCTACCTCCGAATATGAATTTTGTAAAGAAATCCGTTAAGCTGTCGGAAATCTTTACAGATTTGAACAATATTGTAACTACATAATAATTATCATGTAATCGGTAAAAAGCCTCAATCCTGCCCGTTGAAAGTGTCGGATTTATTTACAAAACCATTTAGGCAATAGATTTATCAAATTCATAATATAAGCAAATCCGAAGACTTATGAACTGGTATGTATTTTGCTTAATCACTAAAATGGGTACTGCGTTTTTACAAAGACAATTAAATTGCCATCAAACATTGCTTTTAAGGCTCAAGAGGGGGAAGAACATATGTTGAAGAAAATTATTTATTTCGCGCTGATTCTTTTCTTAGCGCAGGTCGGTCCAGCTAGTGCTCAAAATTTATTGACTAACGGTAGTTTCGAAACCGGTGACTTGACCGGCTGGACATCTACTGGTACCTATTCAGGGTATCCAGTCAGCGTGATAGTAACCAACGGCATCACGGGTTCCGCTTTTGGTGAGGCCGTGCCAGCAGATACTGTCGTTGGAGGCAGTCCAGATGTGGCGGGCACTTATGCAGCTTATTTTGTTGACGACCATGCCAATCAAGTGCTCAGCCAATCCGTCTATCTGACGGCCGGGAGCTATGAAATAGGATTCGACAGCTATTCCCCGCTTAATGGATATAATAATCCCGGCGATGCGTCCTTTAGCGGCACTATCGCAGGCGTGACCCTTGCAAATTATGATGTTAAGACTGGCCAAGCTCCCCAAGTTTGGGTCAATTACTCTGGTATCGCAGATGTGTCGGTCTCTGGTTTCTATCAAGCAGCATTTGATTTTCAGACCTTCGGCGGCGCCTCAGCCGATGTCGTCATTGACCGTGTGTATATCGAATCAAGTAGTTCGGGTGGCGGTATACCGATTCCCCCTACGACTACCCCCGAACCAGCCACCATGCTACTTCTTGGGCTTGGTCTGATGGGATTAGCGGGAGTAAGGAGAAAGTTAACGAAGTAACGATACACATAAGAAATTTATTTGCAAAAAGGCAGGGTCTATTGGCTCTGCCTTTTTTATTTCTGATTTCATTGATTATCATTTGTAATCTTCGACTCATCACCGAAATTCAATTTTAACACTTACAGGAAGCTATCAATAGAAAAGCCTCATTAAATTTCATTGGAATATATTTTCTTGATCTCTTCCGGCTGAATGCAAAGGTATGTCAGGGTTTGACGTTGCGTCGCATGGCCGAATACTTCCATGAGTTCCGGCAAAGAGTGACCAAAGTGGGTACGCTGGATATAACCCCAAGTTTTTCTAAGGGTGTGGCTACCGTAATTACCTTGCAGATTGATCAAGCTGCACCATTTTTTAACTAGGTAATGAAGATAAGGAACGGTGAGGCGCCCTCTTTGGCCGATGAAAAGGTAGTCGTCGTCCTGATAGTTTCGCGTGGCCAGCAGCCGATTTATAGCTTCTATACAGGTTTTATTGAGATTAATCCGGCGATGCTTCCCGGTCTTTTTTTCGATCAGGGTGATTTCATCCATCGGCTTCAGTCTACGGACTTGGTAGACTTTGATGGATAACAAATCCGAAGCCCGCAGGTTGGTGTTGATGCCGGTCGTGAAAAGAGCGGAGTAAAGCGGTGTATCAGCCAGCATTTTCTTAATTGCGGAAATGTCTTTGAGGTTTTTAATTGGTTCGACTCTTATCTTGCTACCAGTTCCCGGGTGATTATAATTCTGACCTTTTTGCATGATTTTTATCCTCCCCTAAATTTATTAACTTTTGTTTAAAATTTAACATTTATTTAATAAGTTGTCAAGGGGATTTTTGCGTGTTTCTGGAAAATACTAACCTATGTTATTGAATACGTTATTTTATATCAGTTTTGAAACTCATTATCTTTTACGCAATAGTTAATTAGTTTCAACGCTGGGAAAGCACTATTTCGACGATTATTTTCAAGGCTTGTTTGGTATGTCCGGCGGGTGATCGTTCAAAACAAAAGAGAAAACCATTTCTCAAAGGCCTGCACAAACCATACATCCGGTGACTGACCGATAACGCCGGTACCATCTCAAAGTGCATTAGAGTAATATACTGTCGGTAATATATCGTTGGGAGTCTTAGTTTTTGACGTCATAAAAACAGTCAAATCAAATATCAACCAGTTGTTGACTTCACCTACAAAGTTTCAGTAGCGGGCAGTTGTTAAAATTGAGGATTACTGGTTGAAAGATAGTATTTCATCGTTAACGAAAACAAGTTTAACTGATGATCTGCTAATCGATTTTTTCAGTCACACGAAGCAAGCTGTTGAATGCATCGTAACTTGTATCCTTGACTTCTAACCGCCGCCTAAGGCTTTGTAGAGGGCGATGAGATCGGTGGCTATACTACGCTCACTCTGCACCAACGCGTCCTCGGAAGCGTAAAGAGAACGCTGGGCACTGAGGACGTTGAGAAAATCGGTCTGGCCTTCAGTGTAAAGCTGCAATGATAAGTCCACCGCCTTGCGGTTGGCGATAACGGCATCATTAAGTGCCTTACGGTGCTGTTGTTCCTTGGAAAACGCAATCAACGCATTTTCGACATCCTGAAACGCTGCCAGGACTGTTTCCTGGTACGTAATGAATGCTTGATCTCGCAACGCCTCCTGTAAATGTACATTTGACACAATCGCACCGCCCTGGAATATTGGCCACGTAACCGATGGACCGAAGGAATATGAGCGGCTGGCATCGGTCCACCACGCGCGTAACAAGTTGCTATTCCAGTTCATCGTACCGGTTAATGAAAACGTCGGAAAGAAGTCAGCTATAGCGACACCGATTTGTGCGGTGGCGGCATGCAACTGAGCTTCAGCTGCGCGTATGTCGGGCCGGCGGCGCAGCAAGTCTGACGGCAAACCGATGGGCACTTGCGCAGGCACGCCAGGCAGGTTAATCGTCGGTGATAACTGTTTTAACAATTCCGCCGGCATCCGGGCCAACAATACACTCAACGCATAGATGGATTGCTGCGCGGCGGTTTCCAAGACCGGGATTTGAGACTCGGTCGTAGCAACCGCAGAGTCGGCGTTGGCGATGTCAAGCGCACTGGCAAAGCCAACATTCAATAGCTTTTGAGTGATCTCAGCGGTGTGCTTCTGGGCTTTCAGATTACTTTGTGCAATTACAATCTCCTGTTGATAACCGCGGAGCTGAATGTAATTGAGTGCCACTTCAGCAGTTACGCTGACCTGCACGTCGCGGATATTTTCAGTTGCGGCTTGGATATTGGCATTGGCCGATTCCACGTTGCGGCGCAGGCCGCCAAACAGGTCGAGTTCCCACACAGCGTCTAAGCCGGTTTGATAAAGATCTTGCCAATGTTGATTGTCTGGCGTGGTGCCCGCATTGTGTAATCTCTGGTAACCGCCGGAGGCTGTAACCCCCGGCCACAACCCACCGATGGCAATTCCGCGTGCGGCGCGGGCTTGGCGCAAGCGTGTCTCGGCGATTTGCAGGTCGAGGTTCGTCCTTACCGCTTCCTCGACAAGCTCGGTCAATATCGGATCGTTGAACTGCCGCCACCAATTAGTGAGGTCTGCTGGTTGCGCAGTAGCTATTGATGGCTGCACAGTTGGTGTCTTCGTCACACCGATCCACTCGGCGGGGACTGTCGTCGGTGGCGAATGATAATCCGGACCGACCATGCACCCGTTTACTATTAGAATGGCTAAACAAACCGCTGCAATCAGGACCAAAATATAGCATCGTTGATCGTTTGTATGCATCAGTTCTACCTCACTCATACCGAAGTGCATCGATGGGATCAAGCCTCGACGCCTTCCATGCCGGGTAGAAACCGAAAATAACGCCTACACTAGCCGAAACTATGACGGCAGCCACTATTGCGCCCACAGAAACTGCCGTTGGCCAATGCAACACCGCAGATACAAGGTATGAACTGCCGCGACCAAGCACAATGCCCAAAGTGCCACCAAGCAGGCATAGCACAATTGCCTCTGTCAAAAACTGCCGCAGGATATCTCCCGGTTCAGCGCCCACCGCCATGCGCAGGCCGATCTCTCGCGTTCGTTCGGTGACCGAGACGAGCATAATGTTCATGATGCCTACGCCTCCGACTACCAGCGAGATCATTGCCACACACAAAAGCAGTTTGGTTATCAACTCAGTTGTCGAACTCATCGCCTTAGCAATCTCGGTCATGTCGCGTACGTTAAAATCATTCACGTCAGTGGCACGAAGGTGGTGCCGTTCGCGCAGCAACGCGGTTATCTGCTCGATAGCAGAGGGAATCTGGCTGCTCGACTGTGCGGCAGTCAGGATCTGGTCCACATTGGCGAAGCGAATCGGTTGCGGTGAATCGGCCTGCTCTGTGTCCGACGGAACTGAGTAGAGATTCTGCTGGATGTTCGGGTAAATTTGGCTGAGCGTATTGAGTTCGGTACTGTTCGCGGTGTTCGTGGTGCTCTGATTGGCATTGGCGAGTGAGGAAGCAACCACGCGATATTTGATTGTTGTCCACGGCGCCAACAGAATGTCATCTTGGTCCATGCCCATTACGTTAGCGCCTTTTCTCCGCAAAACGCCGATAACTTTAAACGCCACATTCCGGATGCGGACTTCTTTGCCGATGGGCGACTGCCCGCCAAACAACTCGCTGACGATTGTCTGACCTATTATGCACACTTTGCTGGAGTTACGAACATCATGCTCGGTGAACGCTTCACCCTTATCCAGATCGGTCCATTCGCGTACCTGTAAGAACGACGGAGTGGTACCATAGATGTAGGTCGGCACCCAGTTGCGGTTACCATACACAATCTGTGTGCGTGCGCGCACGATCGGAGCCACATTTCTGACGGCGGGGCACTCTTTAATGATAGCATCTGCATCCCGTGGCGTTAATGTAATTTTGCTACCGGATCCTTGGTTTACACCGCTAATGCTAACTGCACCTGGCACGATGACAAGGGTATCAGCACCTATACTGGCCATAGTGCGCTGAATGGCGATAGTCGTGCCATTGCCAATCTCCATCATCGTGATCACCGCTGCAACACCGATGACGATACCTAGCGTGGTGAGCAATGTGCGCATCACGTTGCGCCATAATGCACTTAAAGCTGTTTTCATGGTGCTGTATAATCTCATTCAGCACCCCGGAGTTTAGGTTTACTTGTACCGTTTTCGATTAGGCCATCTTTGATATGAATGACTCTCTGAGCATGTTTTGCCACGCCGGGATCGTGGGTGACGAGGATGATTGTGATGCCCTCGGCGTTGTTGAACTGCTGGAACATCTGGAGGAGTTCCTCACTGGTGCGAGAATCGAGGTTGCCGGTAGGCTCATCGGCCAGGAGCACTCGCGGTTGGTTGACAAGCGATCGGGCGATAGCCACGCGCTGCTGTTCGCCGCCGGAAAGTTGAAACGGCTGGTGATCAATGCGATCCGCCAGACCAACTTTTTGGAGCAATTCGGTGGCGCGCTGTTTCATCTGATATTCACTGAGGTTCTCCTTAGTGTAAGTCAACGGCATTAGGACGTTCTCTAATGCCGTTGTACGAGGCAACAAGTTAAAACTTTGGAAAACGAAACCGATTGTCCGATTTCGCAGTCGGGCTCTTTCTCTGGCGGTGAACAAGGTAATCTCGTGACCATCCAGCCAGTACTCTCCTGAAGTGGGATGATCCAAACAACCGAGAATATTCATCAGCGTACTTTTGCCGGAGCCGCTGGAACC
>CAVQCU010000179.1:0-13057 GCA_963710995.1 uncultured delta proteobacterium | reverse complement strand
ATTGTTAACTCGTTTGGTTCCGTATTGTTCTGCCTGCTTTTAACAGGATTGTCTCTCGAAATATGTAAACAAAAATTATTATTACAAATACGGAAAGGCAAATGCCGCCCCAAATCCATTTTGACTTCCTATTTTTCATATCATGTTTCACTCATTATTGGTTGTTGAGAGTTATCTATCATTAACAAGCTATCAAAATCTATTAAAAAAAGTAATAAGATATGTTGTAGACTTGCATTTGCTGTCGTAATTCTTTACAATTTAACGTATGTGTTGTATAAGGAAAGCAATTCATCCCTATTATTGTAGTTATTTAGTTAAAAAAAGACAGTGGTTGAGAGGCTTAACATCAATAACCGGTCGGAAATGATTCGTCAGGTACAGTTTATGCTTCTTTAGATTTGACTTAGATATTTATTGAATATAAAGGTGTCCTCTATATGAAAAAAGACAGCCTCATATGTTTTCGTGCCAGCAAGGATTTACATGAATCCCTGGCTCAAGTTGCAAAAGAAGACCGGCGGTCTTTATCATCAACGATTGAAATGGCTCTGACCAATTACCTTAAAGAGAGGAGAGCATTTCTTGGTATTGAAAAAGAAAAACGTCAATATTCGAGAAAGAATCTTTCTGTTTCGGCTGTGATTAATCAACCGGAACCTGGACAAATGGGAATAGGAGCCATCACAGATATTTCTCTTGGCGGTGTAAAAGTTTTAATTCCCAAAGATTTTAAGCAACAGATCCTGATTGATTCGCAAAATTCAAGATTTGAGATTATTTTCAATTTGCCTACTGAGAATAAGCCCATAAGGTTGTCCTGTGAGTCGAACAGAGTAATTGATTCCGAAGACAGCATTAATGTTGGAGCCTTCTTTGTAGATGCTGATTTTAAGAGCTATAAAGCACTTCAAACCTACCTGATGTAAAACCTTATCTTGCCTTTCCTATCATGAAGATTTCTAATCTAATTAAGATGTTATCATATATATTCGTATTTGAGTACCTGGTTATATTTTAATGTGTCGGATTTATTTACAAAAATGAAATCAATTGTAATACATTGTATTATCACAGTTTTCTGCCAAAATATACTAAAATATACGCCCATAAGCAATTTTAAGCGTCGGAATGTTTTACAATTTCTTTCATGTATGAAAAAAGATCTCATCTGTTCTTAACATCAAGTTTTAAAAAATAAATATTTACGAAGTAAAAACACAGTTTTATACAACTTGTGAAATTAAACGTTAAATGTAATACGCTGTGGTACGCTAATTGCTATACTCTTATGTAAACAAAAGAATATACTTTTCCAAGGAGAATAAATATGAAAAAATTGATAATGATCATTTCTTTAATGGTGGCATTTTCCATGATGGTGGCTCCGGCAGTCAAGGCGGACACATTGTATCTTAATGGCGTAAATGGCCAAATAAACCTTACCGGCCAAGTCTATATAGACCCTTATCTTGGTGGCGATAATCCGACAGCCATGAACTATATCTTCTGTGTTGATCCCATGCACGAATCCTATCTGAACACTCATTGGACTGTCAACGAAACCGTTCTTGACACCAATACGAATCTCACCAACACATACCTAGGCAACCTTGGTCGAGTACAGTACGAGGAAATGGCTTATCTTATACTTTACAACATGGCCAACTGGGGCAAGGCTTCTTATTTGCCTCAGAATCAAGAAATTCAGGCGGCGATATGGTATATAGCGGCCGAGGCGAATCCAAAATCAAATGGTAACGGGTATGGGGATAACGCCAGTACATCCGGTAGTTCAGCATATTTTTGGTATAATAAAGCGGTGACTAATTACTCATCCGACAACTACTCTAACGTTTTAATCCTAACACCTACTGTCCCTAACTCTAATCAAGAGTTTATGGAATTTGTTCCCGAACCCGCCACCATGCTGCTTCTTGGCCTTGGTCTGATCGGAGTTGCAGGTATTAGGAGAAAGCTTAAAGGTTAAGATTGATCGCTAATCTTCAAAAACAAAAGGCAGGGCCGTATTGGTCCTGCCTTTTTTATTATTATTGAAGTTCTGGACTGAAGCTGGTCATTATGGACGCCAATAATGGCATAGATTGGCCCCGTGGTGACCGGGGGCAGGTCAGTGGCCAATTATCATCTTGACACACAAAATCCTTCTCCATATACTACTACGCGAAAAAGGAAGTTCTCATCCCCAGGAAAAGGAGTAACATCGTGGAAAAAACCGTATTGTTCGAATTAGAAGGCCCATTGGCGTTGATTACCCTGAACCGGCCGGAAAGACATAATTCCATTTGTCAGGATCTGCTCATCAATCTGTACAACGCCATCGATGAAGTGGCGCGCAACAGCGATATAAAAGTTGCGATTCTTACCGGCAACGGCAAGTCATTTTGTTCCGGTATTGATCTTAGTGTCATCGGCAAGGATAATCTTCTTGATCCGCGGGGCGATGGAAAAGACTTGCCAGATGTCTTCTCTTCCTGCAATAAACCCATCATCGGAGCTATCAACGGCAATACCATCACCGGTGGATTCGAGCTTGCCATGCAGTGCGATTTTCTCATCGCCTCGGAGAATGCCCGGTTCACCGATTCCCATGCGAAGGTCGGCATCCATCCGGGTTGGGGAATGACCCAGTTACTGCAGCGCTCGGTAGGCCAACGGATGGCCAAGCAGTTGTCGTTCACCTGCAAGTCTCTGTCCGCGCAAGATGCGCTCAGGTGCGGGCTTGTTAACGAGGTCGTGCCCCCTGCAGAGTTAGTGCTTCGGGCCAAACAAATCGCGCAGGACATTTGCGCGGTCAATTACGACATTCTGCTGCAGATGAAAGCCTTGATCGAAAAACAGAATGAGGTGTCTTTTGATGAGGCTTGCAAATTAGAACGGGAGGGATTAAAAGATTTTATCGGGAAGGCGAAACTGTTCTGATACCAACAATTTTAAAATAAAACCTGTGCAAAACTTCGTTATTTGTTATTCCGGGTTCAGCTAATGAAAGGCACGATTCCCAAACGCGCCGTTCCGGACTGCTCGGGGAGCAGTCCCTACAACATCCACCTCTGTCACTGCGTAACACCTCCGCCAGCGGAGAATAGTGAATCAATAAAAAAAGCCGGATCAACGATGTTACTCCGGCTCTCTCGTTAAACCTACTTAAGCCTTTCTTTAAGCGCTTCGAATTGTTTTCTAAGCCTTTCGGGAAGACGATCCCCGAACTGAGCAAAGTGTTTTTCGATGTCGGGAATTTCCGCCCTCCATGCTTCTATATCAATTTGAAGCAGCGCTTTAATATCTTGCGCGTCGATGGATAGCCCACTCATATCAAGGCCGTCAGCCGTAGGCTGTAACCCGATTGGTGTTTTAACCGCGTCAGCCGTTCCTTCTATCCGTTCACACATCCATTTTAACACACGGCTGTTTTCTCCAAAACCGGGCCAGAGCCATCGGCCGTCCGGTGTTTTACGGAACCAGTTTACATAAAAAATTCTGGGAGCTTTATCACCTAATTTATCTCCCATATCCAGCCAGTGTTGGAAATAATCACCCATGTTATAGCCGCAAAACGGCTGCATGGCAAAAGGATCGCGTCTTAAATTTCCCACCGCGCCGATATTGGCAGCAGTGGTTTCCGAGGAGGCAGTTGCGCCTAAGAATACGCCGTGATCAAAACTATAGGCTTCGTTGACCAGAGGTACAACACCCGCGCGGCGTCCGCCAAATACAAAGATATCAATGGGTACACCTTCTGGTTTTTCCCAATCCGGACAGATAACGGGACACTGGGAAGCTGGCGTGGTGAAACGAGAGTTGGCATGAGCGGCCACTTCCTTATTCTCTGTAGGCCAGTCGCGTCCTTTCCAGTCAATGGCGTGCTTGGGGGGCTTGCCATCCATACCTTCCCACCAGATATCGCCTTTGTCGGTCAAGGCACAGTTAGTAAAAATGACGTTTTTCTTGATTGATTCCATCGCCATGGGATTGGAATCATAAGACGTACCTGGCGCAACGCCGAAAAATCCGGCTTCGGGGTTGATCGCATAGAGACGGCCATCAGGACCGATTTTCATCCATGCAATATCATCGCCGACACATTCGCATTTCCAGCCTTCAATTGTCGGTTGCAGCATAGCCAGATTGGTCTTGCCGCACGCGGAGGGAAAAGCGGCGGCAATGTGATATTGTTTGCCTGCAGGGCTTGTAAGCCTCAGGATTAACATATGCTCCGCCATCCAACCTTCTCGTTTGGCCATAGCCGAGGCAATACGCAGGGCCAGACATTTTTTGCCTAAAAGCGCGTTGCCTCCATAACCGGACCCATAAGACCAGATCAGATTTTCATCCGGGAAATGACTGATATATTTTTTCTCTATTGGCGCGCAGGGCCAGGAAACATCTTTCTGTCCCTCCATAAGCGGAGCGCCGATGGAATGCAGGCAGGGAATAAACTCCCCTTTCTTCCCCAGTTTCCTGAGAACTTTTTTCCCCACGCGGGTCATGATGTGCATGTTGCAAACCACGTAAGGGCTGTCTGTTGTTTCTATGCCGATCTTGGCAATCGGTGAGTCAATCGGCCCCATGGAAAACGGAATCACATACATCGTACGCCCTTTCATGCACCCCTCATAAAGGGTCTTCATCGTCGCCTTTAATTCATCAGGCGCGACCCAATTATTTGTGGGGCCAGCCTCGCTCTGCAAGGGTGTGCTGATATAGGTCCGGTTCTCCACTCTCGCCACATCGGAAGGATCGGAACGAAACAAAAAACTGTTTCTTCGTTTCTTAAGTTTGATGGCCATGCCGCTTTCTACCATCTGCGACATAAGGTGATTATATTCCTTTTTGGAGCCGTCACACCAATATACTTTATCGGGCGCGCACATCCGGGCAACTTCTTTAACCCAATTTTTCAACTTTTCATTTTTTACAACCATTTCCATAAAATTATTTTCCTTATTTTTTGAATTAATCTGAGCGCCGGATTTCTCGATCCGGCGCTCTATGGTTAATCCCGCAACATAAACAATCGAAGTCGCGGGAGATCGCGTATTTTAGTGAGCCTGCGGCTCTTATAACCTAAAGGTCATCTTTGACTGGAGGAGGCTCCACTTACTTACGTGACTTTTTCGCTTTTGCTTTCGCATTTGTTTTTACTTTTACCTTGGGCTTTGCCGCTACCTTTGTTTTTGCTATAGGTTTCGGCAAACTCTTTTTCTCGTTGACAACGGCCTGAGCGGCAGCCAGACGCGCTATCGGTATTCGATAGGGAGAACAACTGACATAATCCATGCCCACGCGGTGGCAGAACATGACGCTGGAAGGCTCGCCGCCGTGCTCACCGCAAATGCCAACCTTCAGTCCCGGACGCGCCTTGCGTCCCCGCTCAACGCCAAACTGTATTAACTGACCGACGCCTTCCTGATCAAGAATCTGGAAGGGATCAACGGGAATAATTTTCTTCTCTACGTATTCGGGCACAAAAGCGCCGATATCGTCACGACTGAAGCCGTAAGTCATCTGGGTGAGATCGTTCGTTCCAAAGCTGAAAAATTCCGCTTCTTCGGCAATCCGCTCGGCCAGAAGCGCCGCACGCGGAATTTCGATCATTGTTCCCACCATATACGGTATTTTCTTCAGTCCGTATTTTGCCAGCACATCCGGATAAATCTTTTTCACCAGAACCGCCTGATTTTTGAATTCGGCCACGTCGCAAACGACTGGAATCATGATTTCGGGAAGCGCCTTTTTGCCTTCTTTGATAAGTTCCGCCGCTCCTTCAAGAATGGCGCGAATTTGCATCTCGCTTACTTCGGGATAGGTAATGCCCAAACGTACGCCGCGATGCCCCATCATCGGATTGGTCTCGTGCAGATTTTCCGCACGAGAGTTGAGTTTGTCTATTGAAATGCCCAAGCTTTCCGCCAGACGCTGTCTTTCCTCAGGATTCTCCGGCACGAATTCATGCAGAGGCGGATCCAGAAGACGAATGGTCACCGGCCTTCCAGCCATGACTTCCATTGTCTTTTTAATGTCGTTTTTGACAAATGGAAATAAATCGCTCAATGCCGCGCGGCGCTGTTCCTCATTGTCAGAGAGAATCATCTTGCGCAGATAAAACAACGGCTTTTCGCTGTTTTCACCGTAGAACATATGCTCTGTGCGGAACAAACCCAAGCCTTCAGCGCCGAACTGCACAGCCTTGGCGGCGTCTTTCGGCGTTTCGGCATTCGTGCGGATTTTCAGACGCCGTAGAGAATCGCAGAGCTTCATGAAAGTCGCGAAATTTATATCATCCTCGGCGCCGCTGATCATTGGCAGAGCTCCTTTATAAGCGCGTCCCTTGGTTCCGTTGAGAGTGATAATTTCACCTTCACGCACTGTTTTTCCGTCAACCGTCATTATCTTCTGCCCAATATCAACATGCAGAGCACCGGCGCCGACAATACAGCACTTGCCCCAGCCGCGGGCAACCAGTGCAGCGTGAGAAGTCATACCACCGCGCGCCGTAAGGACACCTTCGGCTGCGCGCATGCCTTCCACATCTTCGGGATTGGTTTCCTCACGAACGAGGATAACTTTTTTGCCTTCCTTTTTCCATTCCACGGCAACGTCCGACGTGAAGGCAACCTGTCCCACAGCTCCTCCGGGACCGGCAGGCAAACCTTTTACAAGAAAATCACCTGAAGCTTCGGCTTTCGGGTCAACCGTCGGATGAAGCATTTCATCAAGCTGGGCCGGTGTCACACGAGAAACCGCTTCCACGGCGCTGATCATCTTCTTTTTGTGCATTTCCACAGCCATGCGCACGGCAGCGGGACCGTTGCGTTTGCCTGTGCGCGTCTGAAGCATCCAAACACGACCGTCCTGAATGGTAAATTCCAGATCCTGCATATCCTTGAAGTGAGCTTCCAGCTTGTTGCGAATACCCTTGATCTGAATGTAGGCGGCAGGCATGGCCGTCTCCAAGCTGGGATGTCCTTCAGTATCGTCCGTCTGGCGGGTTTCTTCATTTATCGGATTGGGTGTGCGGATTCCCGCGACCACATCTTCGCCCTGAGCGTTCGGCAGCCACTCGCCATAGAATTTGTTCTCGCCAGTGGCCGGATTACGCGTAAATGCCACCCCGGTAGCGGAATTATCGCCCATGTTGCCGAAAACCATCGACTGCACGTTTACCGCAGTGCCCCATTCATCGGGTATTCCTTCAATGCGGCGATAGGTTACCGCGCGTTTTCCATTCCAGCTTTTGAAAACAGCTCCAATCGCTCCCCATAACTGCTCCATGGCGTCATCGGGAAAAGGTTTACCAATAACGGCTTGCACCTTGGCTTTATAAATTTCAGAGAGTTCGGCGAGATCGTTTTCTGTAAGATCAACATCCAGTTTGGCATTGCGGCGCGCTTTCATTGCCGCCAACTCACGCTCCAGTTGCTGGCGCACGCCCATGCCTTCTTCCGGTTCGATGCCTTCGGCCTTTTCCATAACGACATCCGAATACATCTGAATCAAACGGCGGTAGGAATCCCAGACGAAACGGGTATTTTTTGTTTTCTCAATCATTCCGGCAATAGTCTTCGAGGTAAGACCGATGTTCAGAACGGTTTCCATCATGCCGGGCATGCTGCTGCGCGCTCCGGAACGAGCGGAACAAAGCAGAGGATTTTTCGGATCGCCGAATTTCATCCCCGAATCCTTCTCCATTTTCTGCAACGCTTTTAGAACCTGCTCTTTTAATCCTTGAGGATAATGGCCTTTATTTTTGTAGAAGGCCGTGCAAACTTCCGTTGTAATGGTAAAACCCGGCGGAATAGGAATTTTAAGATGCGCCATTTCCGCAAGTCCAACTCCCTTGCCTCCCAAAATATTCTTGCTTTTTCCATATCCTTCCGAGAAAGAGTATACATATTTAGCCATGACTCCGCTTTTAAACCTCCTTAAAATTGATTCCAAAATATTATTTTTAGCGTTGTAATATCGGCTAAGACTATACTTGTTGTCAAGATAAAATTGTATTTATTGATGGTGCATGAGTAGCGTCTGCTTTAAATAGTTAAGAAGTCCTTTATAATCAAAAGCATGAGCCCCAAAGCACGCTTTGGGGCTCATAACCGTGAATCAATGACAACTATTTGATATTTTTAATTATACTTCAGGGAAGGAAACCCATTAACATAATTATTTCTACCGCAATTTAGTATATTATTCATATAGTCGGCCTGGTACAAAATTGTTTTATTCGGGAAACAATTTTTATAATAAAGGAATCGCATTGGTATAAGATCAAGATTTATCAGATACAACTTTATTCAGCATTGTTTCTACGGCACCCCGTACTTTAGCAACAGCCAAATTGTCAAGACACTTGCTTCGGCCGTTTCCATCGCAACCTTTTTTGTGACAGGGAGAGCAATCCATATCGGGCAAGATAACCTGATTTCTATCTCCTGGCGGCGCCCAATCGCGCCAATCGGACGGGCCATAGATTGTAATTGTCGGAGTGCCAACTGCCGCAGCGATATGTGGCGCCGCACTATCTACTCCAATATGCAGGTGGCTCATTTGCAAAAGAGCCGCCATTTCCCGGAGTGTAGTTTTACCGGCCAGATTATATATTAGAGAATTACTTTCAGCGGCCAACTCATCAGCCCGCTCTATCTCCGCTATCGAACCGGTAATTATCACCGGCATTTTATATGTTTGCCAAATAAAAAAAGCAAGCTGCCGCCACTTATCCATATCCCATTCCTTATACAACCAACGCGAGAAAGGATTGATACTGACCCAGCCTTGTGTTGTTTCGATTTTTTCTTCGGTTAACAATACAGATATTTTATCTTTCAATTTTTCAGCAACAAATATTTGCGGAGTGGAAGTTGTTTCTTTAATTGCGAATCCGCGAATAATTTTGAGAGATTGCTCGGCCGCTCCTAATATTTTTTCTTTTACGGGAGGCGGATCAACAAGGTGAGTGAACGCCCGGTTACGCCAAAACAACCCGGGACAATACAGCGCCGCTCTCATTTTCGCTCCGCTTAGGAAAGAAATAAAAGCCCCGCGATCATCAGCGCGCAGGTCAAAGAGCAAATCAAATTTTTCCCGGCGCAGATTTTTTAATAACTGCAATCCTTTGAATAAACTTTGCTGATCGACTTGAAATATCTTGTCTATATGGGGATCGTCCAAAAGCAAATCTCCATTGGGATTTCTCACCAGCACCGAAAGGCCGGCTTGCGGAAATGCGTCTTTCAGAGCCCAAAACGCAGGAATTGCCCAGACGACATCGCCGATATCGCCTAATTGAATAACTAATATTTTCCTGACGGGAATATTTATTTTATGTTGAGCGGAAATTAACATTATTATTTAGATTGTATAAAATAGTCATAAATTTGCGATCATCTCAAAGAACGGATTCATTTTCCTGCGGCGTGTATTCAGGAACTATTTCCTTGAGTTTTATTTTAATGCCTTTGGCGTCGTGTCGAGCCGCTATCTTCGCCAACTCATCAAGTTCATGATATAAATGTTTTTTGGCTTCCTGCGGATTTTTTGCGCCATTGAAGTGGCTGTTAGAACGCAGGACCATGACCTTCTCATGGCCGGTCGGCAGAATATCTTCTCCAACCGTGATCAGTTCTTCATATAGTTTTTCACCTTCACGCAGGCCGGTATAAACAATTTTGATGTCCACATCCGGCTCTTTTCCCGAAAGACGGATTAAGTCCCGCGCCATATCGGCTATTTTCACGGGCGTCCCCATTCGCAAAAAAAAGATTTCGCCGCCCTCCCCCATCGTACCGGCCTGCAAGATCATCTGCGACGCTTCGGGTATGGTCATAAAAAAGCGGTTCACTTCCGGATGCGTGACTGTCACCGGCCCTCCCTGCTCGATTTGACGGCGGAAAAGAGGAATGACAGAACCGGACGAACCCACCACATTGCCAAACCGAACGGCCATAAACCGTGTGCCGTTTCCCTGCTGGCATTGCATAATCAATTCCGCCACTCGTTTGCTGGCACCCATAACGTTGGTCGGACGAACAGCCTTATCGGTAGAAACCAGAACAAATCGATCCACATGATGTTTGACGGCCACATCCATCACCACACGGCTGCCGATAATATTATTGAAAACGGCCTGCCAGGGATTTTTCTCCAGCATGGGCACATGCTTATAAGCCGCCGCATGAAACACAACTTCGGGTTTATATTTTTCAAAAACATTATTCATTAAAGTTTCATCCTGCACCCGTCCCAGAATGGTTTCACAGTGGCGGCAGTAATTTTCGTTTTGCATTTCCATTTGTATATTGAACAGATTGGATTCATTTGAGTCCAACAAGATGATACTGCGAGGCTGATATTTCACGACCTGCCTGCATAACTCTGAACCGATGGAACCACCACATCCGGTAATGAGAATTGTTTTACCGTCAAGATAATTGCGGATGCCTTTAATATTCAGATGGACCGGCGACCGCCCCAGAAGATCTTCATAACTGATGTCCCGGAGTAATTTTACGCTGACCCGGCCGTCAATCAGCTCGCCGATACTGGGCAATATTTTATAAGAAATATTGCATTTCTGGCAAGCATTCACAATGCGCCGAATTTGATCGCCTTTGGCGGAAGGAACTGCAATAAATATTTGCTGAACACTTTCCTTTGTTAAAATTTTAGGCAAGCACTCAATATTGCCCAATATCCGTATTCCATGAATTGTCCGCCCATGTTTTTCCACATCGTCATCAATAAAGCCGACAACTTCATAATGCAATGAGTTGTTCTCCATGATTTCCCGTAAAATTTTTTCACCTGCGTCGCCGGCGCCAATGATTAATACTTTTGTTAGCGTTGTATTGACCAATGGATAAACATCTGCCCCCCGGTTCACAAAAGGCGCATAGAAAGAACGAATAAATATACGTACTCCTCCGGCCAGAAAGAAAGTGATAATACCATCGGCAACAAATACGCCACGGGAAAATCCTTCAAACCTGTTGATGGCCAGAATAATCACCATAATCAGTACCGTCGATAAGAAACAGGCTCGGACCAGCAGCCAAAAATCCCGCACGCTGATGTAACGCCACATACCGCGGTATAACCCGACAGAAAGGAAGATAATAAATTTCAGCGGAACCATCCAGAAAAGCAAGCCATAGATTTGTTTAATGTCAATCCGGGCAAAAGAAAATTCAAAGCGAATCAGATATGATAGAAAAAGGGCAACGATAAAGATGAAACCATCCGTCAATATCATCGTATAGAATTTCGGATTTTTAAGTTGAGGATTGATAATCATATTATTGTTAAAAACCTTTTATTCTGAATACTTCAAAAACAGCTTCCCATTAATATTTTAAAACCGAGGGAAAAGATGCTTTATGCCGACACTAAAGCTTTGCACAACCAACCATCGTTCGCAACCAATTTTAATTACTGCCAAAAAATCTAATTTTGCAAAGTCTCGAAGCATTTTATTTATCATCATTCAGCAATCCACTCATCTGAATATTCTCCATGAGAGAGGCTATTTTCAGTGCGTCACTCCTTCGCGACGCAACACTTTCACCAGCGTCAAAAATAGTATCTTCATGTCAAACATTAGGGAGCGGCACTCCAAATAATGGACATCGAACGCAACCTTAACAGGGATTGGCAGATCATCCCGTCCATTGATCTGTGCCCATCCCGTGATTCCGGGAATCAATCGTTGGACGCCTTTTGCTGTCCGCAAAGCAATAAGATCATCTTGATTGAACAATGCGGGCCGAGGTCCTACAAAACTCATATCTCCCTTCAAAACACTCCACAATTGCGGTAATTCATCCAAGCTCGTTTTTCTGAGAAAGGAACCTATCGGCGTAAGAAAGGCATCGGGATCTTTCAATAAGTGCGTCGGTACCGCGGGTGTATCTACTCGCATCGTCCTGAACTTCGGCATTTTGAAAATTTTGTTGCCCATTCCCACCCGGTCTGACCAGTACAACACAGTCCCCTTGGAAGTTAACCCGACCAAAACCGCAATCATAAGGATAGGAAGCAGCAAGACCGGAACCAAACAAAGAGAAAGAAATAGATCAAATAATCTTTTCATTGCGCATTTCACGAATCGTTTCTTCCCAACCGGCCTTTAAATCATACTTCGGCACAAAACCGATTTCCTTTTGAAAAAGACTGCCGTCAACAGCAATATCTTCGGTATATTTATCAATCATCTCTCGAGTTACCGGTGGTTTTAAACCGACGGCGCGGATTCCCGTTTCTATTAAATGTATCAGTGTGCGTGTTGGCTCTATGGGCAATGATAAACGGGGGAACGTGCGACCTAGACCTGAACAAATAGATTCAATAATTTCATTCAAGGTATGAAACCCGCCATCCGTCACATTGAACAGCCGTCCTGCTGCGGCGTTATGAGAAACAGCCTGCACAGCGGCATGACCGACATCTTTATCATAAATCAGCGTTCGCCGATTTAAACCATTCCCAACAGGAATAAAACGCTTATGCGCTAAAGCATGTGTCAGCCGCTCATAGTTACCTTTGATGCGGAAACCATAAATCGCACCAAAACGCAACACGGTGCCTATTGGTGTGCCGTCAATGCTCCTTGCATTTAAGACAATTTGCTCCGCAACATGTTTTGTCTGAGCATAAAAAGTGTCAGGATGAGTTGGCGACATCTCATTGAGTACACAACCCTCCGAAGGCCCATACACAGCGATAGTACTAAACAAGACAACTCTCTTCACATTCTCCTTCATTGCAGCTTCAACTACCGTCGCTGTTCCGCCGACATTGACTTGCTCGTATTTTTCACGTAACTCAAGCGACGGATTGATAATGTGCAGGAGCGCAGCCATATGAATGACTGCATCCACGCCTTGCATTGCTGATTGGACTGCCCTTTGATCAGTGACATCGCCAATCAAAACTTCTACGCTTTGCGGAAACATGCCCAATGCGGAAGTATCGACTGAAAAAGCACGAATCCGCAACCCTGCCTGATCAAAGGCATGAACGACACGCGGCCCAATGG
>CAVQCU010000178.1:0-8915 GCA_963710995.1 uncultured delta proteobacterium | reverse complement strand
AAGCAAATGTGCGGGCTTGTGCTAGGTCCTCTTGATTGGGGCGGTTCGGCAGGCGTCCGGTCAGGCAGGGAGCAGGATGATGCACCATGCCGCGACCCATAAAACCGCCGATGACCTTGGCGCCTTTTCCGCGCAGCGTCCTGGTGAGGTCATAAAGAACTCGGCCGGGTGCTCCGCCACGGTGGCAAAGACAAAAACCGATTTCCATTGAGAGCCGGCCAGGATTAAGCCAGGTCAGAACAGCCGCCGGTGCCTGACTCTCGAAACAGGGAGAACCAACGCCCAGTAAATCACAGTTTTTGATATCCGCAGGCTTGACTTTCTGCATCGCCAGAACTTTCACATTATGCTTTTTTTCGCGCAGTCCCGCGGCCATCGCCTCGGCAACTTTGAGCGTCTGGCCTGTTTGTGAAAAATACACCACCGCAATATTCATAATACACTCCTCATTTGCCTAAAGAATCTGCAAATCCTGTATAATTTGTTTTACGGTTTTACATGCCCCTGCCGAATCCGGAAAATCGAGGAATGACCTGCCTTGAAAATCGAATTCTCTGATCAAGTCATCTTCCGGCAGCCATCCTAATAACTGAATGGGCAAATTTTTTTTAATATTCGAAACTTCGCTTTCACCTCTGGCGCGGTTCAAAATCATTCCCATACTTTTATAATCAACGGCTTTATTATCTTGGGCGAGATGCTTTATGGTGCTGGCGACATTTACACCTTTGGCGGAGGTGTCGGATATCATAATCAGGTGATCAACAGTTTTCATCACTCTTCTGTTGATCTGTTCAACTCCCGCTTCTCCGTCAATGAGCACGACATCAAAAGTTCTTCGCCAGATCCTGGATGATATCCTTCAAAAGAGAGTTGACTTTGCAAAAACAGCCTTCCGACTCCGGCCTGCCTATCGCGAGCAGTCCGATATTATCGTACTCCGTCAGAGCATCAAATAATTCGTAATCGAGCATGTTCAAAGTGGCTGCCTTATCCTGGCTCTCTCCTTTCTTGATGGAGTTGATTAAATCATTTCTGATATCATCCACAGTTTTTTTGATTTGTACTCCCAGCGCCGTGCAAAGGCCTACTGCAGGGTCGGCATCGATTGCCAGAACCTTGAGGTCTTTCCTTTGGGCGAGATTCTTAATCATCAGCGCGGATACCGATGTCTTGCCCACTCCGCCTTTTCCACATAAAGCGATTATCTTTGTTTTTTTATCCATTTGTATTCATCCTTTTTTCATCTCGGGTTTTTCTCATATCTTTGAACCCGTCGACTTCATCACAAACATCGTTATACTCGCACTCGTCACAATCAGGATCTATTTCACTTAACATCTTATTCAGGGCGCTGATTTTCCGGCCGACATTTTTTGTGATCTCTTGAAGCTCACCGACATCCTCGCTGCTCGATGTCACAAAAAGAAATTCGACCGTATGAACAAAACTCTTCTTTAAATATTCTTCCCGTAAAGCACTGCCCAGAACTTCAAAAGAAAAACCTTTTTGCACGGCCTCACGGCTAATGCGGCTCCATTCCCTCTGATATTGTGATACAGCCCTGATCATGTATCCCTTGAGATCGAGAGAATATCTTACGGCTTCTATTTCGTTGTATTTGTCGTAGGTGCTCTCTTCATCAAATCCGCTGACTCCAATAAGGACAACTTTACCGAAGGGCAGACTTTTCTCTGGGCTGTCTTTTATATCCGGACCTATGAGGTTGATCTTCCCGTCACGAATAAGATCGGGCTTTTGTGTCCAGATAAGACAGGAGACGGAATTCATCTGCGGGCTCCCCAGCTCCACTGCCATTTCATCTGACAGAACAACGTTTCTGCCCTTGCCTAAAGGCCAGGCATTATTTTGTTCCGCTGCAGCCAGGGAGCGGCAATTTTTCCCTTCGATATAATTTCTGATATCTAAGAAGGTCTCTCCAAAAAGTTCCATGCTTTATCACTGCCTCGATCCACTGATTGTATCGGCGGCAAAGAGAGCCGCGCCCAGAGCGCCGTTAATCTGAGGATTATCCACTCTGTGCAGTTTCACACCGAGAGCCTTCTGAAGCGCCTCAAACATGCCGGAGTTTTTCGCCACACCACCCGTCATCACGGCATCGGGTGCCACCAAAATGCCCCGAGCGAGCGACGCGGCCCGGTTGGCGACAGCCTGATGCAACGCGCTGATGATATCAGCGATCTCTTTCCCCTCGTTCACCAGAGAGATAATTTCCGTTTCAGCAAAAACCACGCATTGATTGGACAGTGTGAGTTTCTCCGTGGACCGGCCGGAGATAGCGCCCATATCCTCCAATTTGATATCAAGGGAATCGGCTATAATCTCAAGGAATCGTCCCGTGCCCGAAGCGCACTTATCGTTATAAACGTAACGATCCACGTTTCCCTTTTCGTCCATCCTGATGGCTTTCGCGTCCTGGCCGCCTATATCAACCACAGTGCGCGCCGACGGCACCTGCCAGATCGCTCCCCTACCGTGGCAGGCTATCTCGGATTCCAGAGAATCCATAAAGGGAATATGCTTACGGCCGTAGCCGGTACCTACGCAGTATTCGATGTCTTCCATTTTTATGCCGGCCTTATCTATGGCGCGTCTCATCACCTCAATTGATGATTTTTCCGGCTGCGCCGAGGCGAGGATAACCTCAGAGGCGAGCATTTTTCTATCCTGCAAAATAACGGCCTTGGCCGTGAGGGACCCGATATCACAACCCACTGTAATCATAGGACACCTCCATTTGCTTTTTCCGTGGCGAAGAGTGCGGCACCGATGGCTCCGGCAATCTGCGGATCTTCGCGGCGTATCCTTTTAATCCGGATTCCCAGATGCTTTTCCAGTGCGTTCACCACACCGTCATTTTTTGCCACACCTCCTGTCATGCACACATCCTTCTCTAATCCTATATTGTTGGCAAGGGTGGACATGCGGCTGGCCATGGCGTTATTGACTCCCGCGGCGATATCCTCAATAGGCACCTTATCGTTCAGATGCTGTATCACGTCGGCCTGCGCCCACACCGTGCATGCCGACGCAAAGGTTATGGGCTGTTTGGAGAGCGCCGACATCTCTCCCAGTTCATCGAGACTTAGGTTCAGCACCTTCGCCATTACTTCGAGAAAACGTCCGGTCCCGGAAGCGCATTTATCGTTGGTGATAAATTTCATCATGTTGCCTTTGTCATCCAAACGCAGAGCCTTGCAGTCCTGGCCGCCGATGTCGATGACAGTTCTCACCGAGGGTACCAACCAGCGGGCTCCTTTGCCGTGGCAGGCTATTTCTGAAACAGCTTCATGAATAAAAGATATTTTGTCGCGGCCGTAACCGGTGCCCACGCAACGTTTGATATCAGTCATGGTAAGGCCGGCCCTGGACAAGGCCATGCCCATTACCTCATCGGCCGATTCCCAGGGTCGTGCCTTTGACTTTATAATAACCGATTCAATGATCTTGCCGTCTTTCATGATGACGGCCTTGGACGTTAATGAACCCACATCGCACCCCGCTGCAAACATTATACAAGCCTCCTTACCTTAAGAAATTCCATAAACCGCTCTTCTGTGGTTTCCCAGGACTGCACGCGCTCATCAAAAGCATCGGCATACATGATATAAGTCGGGTAGCCTGCCTTCTCTGTGTCGCGGGCTAAGAGCTTCACCATGCCCCAGGTGTTCCGGCATCCCGGTGTTCCATTGTAGACGATAAGGTCTGCTTTATACATCTTCGCCAAGCCCAGGGTGTCTTCCAGCCACATGTTGGGAGCATCGTACGGCCCGCGGATGGATTTGATCATGGGCATGCGTGAATTGATAATGCCCACGCTGTCGATCAGCGAGTCCATATCCGTCATATCAATATTATAGGCGGCCTCTTCTTTATGGTATTCTGCTACGTGCGGTGCATTGTGGGACCAGAAGTGGCTAAGGATATTGCCCTGGTAGCAGATGCCATTGCCATCGAGCATCTGCCAGAGCTGCATGTTCTGCGCGTAATGATCGATGTAGCAGAAAAAGGCCCGAAGTTTTTCAACCCCGCCGCTTAATCCGGAAATATTTTTCGCGGCGTTTTCCCGCGCGATTTTCAGCATGGATTCGAGCACGCCGGTACATTCCGGCATCCCGGCGAAAAGAAACCGTGAGGCGTACACCATCAGATTATAGGAGATAGGCAGTGGATTGGGCACCATCCGGCCCAGATCCTCCAGCTCGGCTATGATTTCGTCCTGCCTGGCGAGTTCCCGGAGATTTTCTCTCAGGCGCTCGGGATCAAGCTTTTTCCCCGTCTGTGCTTCCAAAAAGCGAATGAGCGCCTTGAAATCCTCCCGGTGGTATTCACTGGAACGCTCTCCTGTGAGATCCGGCGGCATATCAAGCTGAAAAAATGGTTTATTAAGATAGGCCGAGGCGAAGGCAAAGGAATTAGCGTTGGTGTCGCATACTCCGGGCGTATCCGTGACAAACATGTCGATATCCGCGCCGATACCGGCCAGATATGCACCGCTAGTGCCGCGTTGGGACGAGCAGGAGGTTTCAGTGAAGCCCACCTCGTTGCAGTAATCCATAAACTCCGCAGTCCCTCTTTTATAGATGAAGGTCATCATAACGGAAAGAACCTCCAGGCAGATCGGGACGATGTCCATGGCATAAAAAATAGACGGAGAAAAACAGAAAGTGGTAATGGCCGTCTTTTTACCCCTTTCTTTCGCGAAAGTCAGATTCTCCATATATTTAGAGCATATCTCGATAAACTTCTGGCCCGGCTCCCCCGTGCTGAGCAGTGTATCAACGATACAGTTAAAATAGGGGATGTATTTTAATATTGCGCTGTATTCCTTTTCAGTTCCGCTTTTCAGCCGTGAAGCTGCCGCAAAGGTATTCCACAACATCCAGTCAAATTTATATTCCCTGGTTTCCTTTCTCATGCTATTGCCCTCCTCTGCTGTATTCTTTCAATAAAGGTGTCAACGCGCATCTTCATTCTGCCCGTCTCCACCAGAGGACCGTACTCCCTTTCTAAACGCATGCAGGGTGTTCCTTTGGTTTCAAGATCTCGTTCAAATAGGCCGTTTTCCGAACCGTGAAGATCGCAAAATCGGATGTTCTGCAGAATCACGCCGTCAATTTTTGCCTTTTCTACTTTTTGTGCGAGTATATTGAGTCTCCTCCGATAATCGCCGTACATGCGGGGACAATCGTTGTGTCCCAGGTATCGTCGGGAGAGCTCAAGTACGGGATCGCCTTCTTCCTCCACCTGGTCGGAATAAAACCGCGAACCGAAACAGAGATTGTCGGCAACCACGATGGCCTTTTCCCCTTCCATTACGCGGACCAGCCCCACGTCATCGTTGGCACTCCCCACGAGCATCAAACGCACCCGATCCTTGATTCCGGGAGATTTTTCCGCCTTTGCAATAAATTGCTCCAAGAGGACGTTGTACTCCTCTCGGGGCATGGTCGTGCCGGCAAGTATTACCGCAAGCGCTTCTTCTCCGCTGAAAGGCGGAACATCCAGGGTGCGCAGCTCTTCGAAACGATCAAGGAGTTTTCTGCTGTAATTGTATAGTTTGATGGCCTTCTTCAGATCATCACTGGTAATTTTCACGTTAAAGTGTTTTTCCACCGCCGCAATGAGGCGCCGGGTTTCTTCTGTCATCCACTTGATGGTGTAATCCGAGTACTTATGTGGAACACCGTAATGGAAAAAGAAAGGAGGGATCGCACCCTCGATATCGCTCCCGGCTTTGCGCCAGCATTCATCCAGCCGCCGCATCGAATCACAACCGGGGGTGATGATCGTGCCGTCCAAAAAATTAAATTTCCCTTCCCCTGCCAGCTGCAGCATGCACTTGGGAAGACTGCAAATGAAGGGACCGAAATAGGTATCGCCGATTGTGGTGTCCGTGGCTCCGAATCCGCGTATTCTAAAGGGGAGAATGTCTGCCGCGTGAAAGATTTCATCGGGCACATATGAGCAGGTATAGCCCACTACTTTTTTCCCGTTTGTCTTCCACTGTGTCACATACTTATTGTTGAGTGCCGTGGAAGCCTCAAAAAAATCCTTCATCATATGACTGCCTCCTTGCTGTTGATGGCACTTCTTAAATAGGCAAGCGCTTCGTCAATTTCCCTGGAACCGCCGACCGGATCGGGTCTCAAAAGATCTGCTATTCCCCTGATCAGGGGCGGCAGCACTTCAGAAGCTACAGGCTTGAGGGATTCCACGATATCCTCGGTAAGCCATCGCATCGTTTCACCGGCTTCATCCGCATCGACTGAGTTTATGGCCTGAGACAGGGTATTTCGTATGATTCCCGGAGTAACGGTGCGCACGCGATTCACTATCCCGCATAGCCTGCTTACCGTATTGGCCACATCCTGGGCATCAATCTCACCCATCCCCTTGGCGAATTCACGTGCGATGTCTTCGTCGGAGAATACGCGCTCGAAGGCGTCGGCCTTGCGGCTCCAGTTTCTGATGAAAGTGACCATCGAAAGAAAATGGTTCTGAAACAATTCACTGGAAAGTTGCGGACTTTGTTCCAGTTGATCAATGAAAGCCTTCAGCGACACTTCCTTGATCTCTGACAGAAGTGTCCTGGCTTTAAGCAGCAGATTGATATCGACCGTGCTCATGGTCTCACGCGTGAGGCGCGACAAGGTATTGGGAAGCTGAGGCTTGCCCTGCTCGCCCAGCAGCGTACTTCCGGTGTGTATCTTTCGCACCAACTCGCTAAGCTCATTAATCAGCCTTCCGATATTTTTGCCGTCGATGTCATCAACCAGTGAAAACACCACATCGCCGAGCAGATCCGGCGCCAGATTATTAATCGGTTTGAGGGTTTCATTCGTTACGGAGACAGTCATGTTCATGGCAGCGGGAAGAAGTGACAACAGGCAAATAACTTTGGCCGGGTACCGCCACATTTCCTCATTGACCATCTTCATAACAGCCGCAATGTTATCTCTGTGAAATTCTGCGGACTCTTTTACTTCGCCGAAATCGATATGCTCAATTAATTCCCGGACAAGGGGACGCAGACTTTCCGCGTAATCCGCTTCTCCGGCAATCTTGTCGGGGACTTCCGCTTTAGACGACAGAACCTGATCTACTACTTGCTCCACGGTCGCAGACATGCGCGCTTTAAGCTTGCTGTCGCCCGACCAGTCTTTAAGCGCTTCGCGGACGACAGCTATTACTAATTTTCTTACCGCGGGGGTTTTTGCGACTTTCCACACAATTTTTCCCGTCAGATCGGCGGCAGTTTCTGGTTGGACAGGTTTTTCAACACAGTTCACGGAATAAGCCTCCATTTAAAATTAAAACTATAATTTCACTCGTTAGTTTTTTAAGAATATTTCTTGCGCTACTTTCTGCGTTTCATCCTTTTCCGGATGAGCTGCCAGGTCCAGGAAATCAAATGCAGTTTCTGGTCAAGAACCGCGTTGACGATAGTGTGGGTCGCATCTTTAAAATCATCGCCATCGATATTGGCCACCACGTCGGAAACAAATTTGCTCACCACGTGCGGATCGCTTTTATTGACTTCATTGATAAAGCGGGTTGCCGAATTGATTCCATTGCCGATTAGCGGCGGCGCATCGCCTGTTATCGCTTTAGCGAGGGCTTCCCTGAATTCAGGCGAGACCTCCCAAAGATTTTTCATCATGGTGGCGTACGCCTCGGCCAGAGCTTTAAATTCGTTCGTGTCAATGTCATTTAGAATACTGGCGAAATAATCCCTGATCAGTTCGGGGGAGAGCTTTTCGTTAAACTGTTTCCCAGTCTCAGCCAAAGCACCGACGCAGGAGTTGACGACAGGAGGAATCGTGCCCAGGATGGACAGAATAATTTCCGGGTCCTGCCAGATAAGAGCCATGACCAGCGGATGAGACTTGTCGGGCTTGATGCTGTTCAAATTATTTCGTATGATATCTTTGACAAAGGGTGTGCTTAACACCTCTTTCATTACTCCACCTTCGGCGGGCATTACGGTGCTATTTCCCATTTTCTTTCCCCTCCGTACCGGTATTGGAATCGTTTTGTTCATTGTATGTTTGTTCCGCTACGACCCATAACTCCGTTACCAGCACTTTCCCGTTGCGGACGATACTTTCCAAAGTTTTTTTATCGAGCGATAAAACTATCGACTTGATAAAATCATGAAGCAGTTGCGGTGAAAATTTTTCATTGAGCTGAATGAGCAGTTCATCCACGCCTTGAGTTAAGGAATTGACTATGGAGGGAACGGCGCCCAGCACTCCCAGAAAAAACTCTGGATCCTGCCACATAAATGTCCTGACCAGTCTGCGGCTGGATTCCGGATCGACATTTTGCAGTACCGTTCGGACGCCTTCTTTGAAGCCAGGCTTTCTGAGCAGTTCCTTAAGCACGCGATCGGTTAAGTCAATGACTCCCTTATTGGCTTCTTCCATGATTTGTTCTCCTATAATGTCTTGCAGTTGAAGAAATACCGGGCCGCTTCCATTTGACAAAGTTGCTTGCCGCCCATCCATAACTGAATGATCTTGATGTCGCGCCAGTGTTTTTCAATATCGTATTCACGATCGGCGCCGTATGTACCTAAGACATCCATGGCTTTGCCGAAAATATCCACCGCTCTGTCGGAGACGAAGTCTTTGAGGTTGCGGAGCTTGCAGGCCACTTCATCGGAATATATCGGGTAGCCATATGGCTTGTTACGCCGGTCGCCCATCTTTGCGCCTTCGTAGCTCAGAATTCTGCAGATATCGATGTCGCCAGCGATCCGGCCGATAATGCCAGCGACGGCGTCGTTCTCCTTCAGCGGTTTATTATTGTAAGTTTTGGTCGAAACGAAGTCGTAGAGAATTTCGTAAAGGTTCAGCATGGCGCCGCACAAAAATCCCATGCTTCCCACC
>CAVQCU010000177.1:0-15208 GCA_963710995.1 uncultured delta proteobacterium | reverse complement strand
TTCCCTTAAAATTGGCCATTTTTTCGGTAAGGTAAATGTAGTCGGATTCACTGTCGTCGCAGTTTATGACGAATTTATCCGCCGGGAAAAAAGAAAGCCATTCTTCGGGTATGGGAAAGAAACAGCCCTGGCGGCCTAAAAGATCATGGAATGTCTGCATGTCACAGCCGCATAGATCATTTAAAGGCATGATGTAACGCTGTTCTTGTTTATTCTGGCCGGAAATAAATAACCCGCAATCCGTTGTTAAAAATTCATAATGGCTGATTTTACGAAACAGATAAACATTGGCGAAGGTATAATCGGAAATTTGTAAATTCATTTGATGAAAGCGATCCGTCAGACAATCATGGTGCTTCAAATCAACGGTTTCGATTGTTTCCATATAAATATTTATTTAGTCCTTTCTTTGTTCGGTTCAAAGAATAAATTTGTGATTATTATCTTTGAGCCAGCGTCTGTGTATCTTATATTCCGGCATGACCACTTCTATTAATTTCCAAAATGCCGCTGAATGGTTCTTTTCTTTAATGTGCATCAGCTCATGCACAATCACGTAATCAATTATATCCGGCGGCGCCATAATCAGCCGGAAGCTGAAGGACAAATTGTCATCAGCCGAACAAGAGCCCCAGCGTTTTTCGGCGGAAGTTATCTTAACATTTTTCGCCCGCAGTTTAAGCTCGCTGCTATAAAAATCAATACGCTGCCGGATATGTTGCTTGGCTTTCTTCTTATACCACGAAACAAAGTAAAACATTCCTTTTTCTGCCGCATCAGCGGTGTTAAGATAAAAACGATTGCCCCAAAAAACAAGGCCTTTCCGCTCATTTTGTTCAAAAAATGTTTCCAATGGAAATGATTCACCAAGATAATAAAACATTTCACCGGTGAAATATTCCCTGGCTTTGTTTTTAATTGCTTCTTCTTTACGCTTCTGAATCGTTTTCTGAATCCAGTTTTGTTTTTCCTGAACAAAACGATTTATTTCCGCAACCGGCGTAAAATATGGGGCGGCGATGACTAACTCGGAATTATCGCTGATTTGCAGAGAAATGGTTCTTTTTCTTTTTCGGCTTCTGTTGACTTTATAGGTGATATTCATGAAAAATTGATAATTACTTTCTGCTGCGATTTTTTGTTTATGATTATATGATTAGCATATTTTGGCGGTTAAAGCGAGCCCGGAAAGGTCTTTTCATTGGTTTAATTTTATGTTAATCAAAAAAACAAAATCTATGAGGTTAGCAGAATGGGAAAAATTACTAAATGCCCCTGGGGTAGTTTTGAAGTTTTATCGGAAGCCTCTGATCATAAAGTTAAGAGAATTATCGTTGAACCCAATGGATGCCTAAGCTTACAGCTTCATCATCTGCGCTCCGAACACTGGTTTGTTATTGCAGGCTTTGGGGTTGCGCTTGTTGACAGCGAAAAAAAACCTTTATGCGCGGGATACTCGCTGCATATTCCTAAAAAGGCAAAACACCGAGTACAGAATTCCTCAGACGAAAATTTGATCATCATTGAAGTGCAAATAGGTGAATATTTTGGCGAGGATGATATAGAAAGGCTGGAAGATAAATACGGCCGGGTGTGATCAAGCCGCTTTTATACGGCTTCCTTTGTTGGTTGCGTCGTCGGTTTCCTCGACGTATGTCAAATACGCCTGCGGAACTTCCTCCTTACCGCCTCGGTATCCTGATAAAATCGACTTAATCATTAGTGTATGCAAAATGCGTTTTCGGTGTCGTCTCCTCTCTACTTCGTTATCATTTGACCGAGTGCGCAACCAAAGGGCGCGCGATAAGAATGACTTTTTACCCTACCGGGAAGTGACGCCTAGTAGGCGGCAGCTTCCAAGAGAAATGGTATTGCCCAGCCGATTTAATTGGAATGGAGATGAGAGCTTTGAACAACGAGACACTTTGGTAGAGGTAATATTTTTGATCAATTTATTAATTCTTTTTGTATTCACAGCACCATTTTCATCGATTAAGTGCTGTCACTTATGTTTATGAAGAGTTCATTTTACCCCCATATGCAACCTCATTCGTCCCGGATTACTGGTTTTCCCGTGTATTGGATGTACGCCTTCCTATGTTACGCCGTTTTTAATATTCTGGAAGCCCGGGAAAGATTGAACGCCATCTGCCGGAAGAGAGCATCAAGCGCATTTTTAATCAACTTCGGGAACCTTGCCCGATATGCCTTGTTGTATAAATGGCTTAATCCGAAATACTGTTCAACGATATACCGTACTTTAGAAATAGCTTTGTTACGCTCTTTTTCATATTCCGTAAGTTCGGCGCCTGTTGTCGCTTTACGCATAATGCCGTCTTCAATACTGTTCATGGAGAGAAACTCTCGATTCGGCTTTCCAAAATACCCTTTATCCGCATAAACTTTTTTAATAGGTTCTTTCGTGTGACAACTACCGGCAACGCAAAGAGGAAGATAAGGACTATCATGATGAGAAGCAGGAGTCATCTCCGTGGACAGAACAAAACCATGTTTAACATCCACGGAAGCATGTTCCTTAATTCCGTAATGGGCGACATCATTTTTGACTGTCCAGTCCGATTCCAGATCGCGGGAGAATTTAAGCGCGTTGCCGTTCTTATCAACTTTTCCTTGAGGCGTTTTACTCTTTGCTTTTTCTTTTTGAAGTATTTCATTGCTGAGTGGATGGGAAGCAGATTGCACCAGACGGGCATCAATGGCTATGCCCTCGTTGATTGTCAAGCCCTTGGCGGCAAATTGTAAAAGGAGTTCATGGTTGATCATGCGCATAGTATCTATAGAAAATCGGCCCCTGAACCTGGAGAATGTAGAATGATCGGGAGATGTATCGTCAAGGGAAAGTCCCAGGAACGTTTTGAAAGAAGTCCTGTCGTTGATTTGAGTTTCCAGTTCCGGGTCGGAATCGATCTTGAACCATTGCTGAAGAAGAAGGCACTTCATAAGGGATAAGAGGTGGATAGGCGTCGTTTCCTTCAAAGCTTTTACCGACGGGATATTTTCTCATGAGGAGGCTTTCAATTCTGGACCAGTCGACAGTGGCGTTGATCTGTTCCATTCTTTTAATAGCCCGGTTCTTTTCCATGGAAGCAAAGAGCGATATATCGGTGAAGGTGAAGTTGGTTTTCATTTTTTTGAAGCTCATAGTTCCTCCAAGAAGTTTTATTTGAAGGAATTATGCCTGAAACGCAACTGTTTGTCAAGATATTTATACAATAATATCAATATATTAGCTTTGAATAACTGCTTTTTAACCGGAGAATTATTAGGAGAATATAATTGAAAACTATCGCTAGTTGTGCAAAGGTCTCGAGATATTCCCTATTATATGTGGAGTACTTCCTGAAATCCTCATTTTTAATTTTTCAATTTTATGCTAGATTACAACCTGTAATCGTTAAATAATCCTTGGTAGAGTACTGTAAAAATTTATGCGGAAGGCATTTTTCCATGATGAAGTAAATATAATATTCTAGTATGATTTAATTATTAATCATCAGGTGTCTTTCTGGATAACGAGTCTTTATTGTTGTATTGAATGCCGAATTTTACAGAGGAAGGAAACATTTCTGCGAAGAAAGGAAAAATAGCAATGTTATATCGAACAATGAAGAAAAAGGGCGACTCTCTTTCGATTCTGGGATTTGGAGCCATGCGTCTTGCCCAGAAAGATCAAAAGATAGATGAAGAGCGGGCAACCCGGCAAATACGAAGTGCGATTGACCAAGGAGTGAATTATGTGGACACCGCCTGGCCTTATCATGGGGGAGAAAGCGAATTGTTTCTGGGGCGAGCCCTAGATGGAGGATATAGGGAAAAAGTACGTTTGGCCACAAAACTACCCTCCTGGCTGATAAAATCAAGGGAAGAAATGGACAGATATTTGGATGCCCAGTTAAAGAAACTAAATACCAATCGCATTGACTATTATCTGCTTCATGGCTTGAACGGAGTTTTCTGGGATTCGTTGAATTCCTTAAATGCACTCGATTTTCTGGATAAGGCGAAAAAGGATGGACGGATTGTCAATGCCGGATTTTCCTTTCATGGCATTTTGGATGATTTCCGCCGCATTGTGGATTCCTATGACTGGGGCTTCTGCCAGATTCAGTACAATTACCTGGACACGGAAAACCAGGCGGGCAAGAAGGGACTTGATGTATGCGGCGTCCAAAGGATTGGGCATAATTGTCATGGAACCCTTGCGGGGCGGCGATCTAGGCAGGCCATCTCCTCCTTCCGCCGTGCAGAAATTATGGGATACTGCTAAGCAGAAAAGATCGCCGGTGGAAAGGGCTTTGCGCTGGGTTTGGAATCACCCGGAAGTCACGGTGGTGCTTTCGGGAATGAATGAGGAGTCCCATATTGCTGAAAACATCGCTATTGCCGAGAATGCTCATCCAAATTCTCTTTCGGAGAGTGAGTTGCAGCTTATCGAAAAAGTGTCACAGACTTACCGTAAAATAATGAAAGTTGGCTGTACCGGCTGCGGTTATTGCCAGCCTTGCCCTGCCGGTGTTTTAATTCCCCGTTGTTTTGAAATCTATAACAATATGCATATGTACAACACAACCGCCGAGGCTCCTTTCATGTATGTAATGAGAACGGACGGTTCTTTGACCGGAAAGCCTGGTTATGCATCCCAATGCGATCAGTGTGGGGAATGTCTGGACAAGTGTCCGCAGCAAATCGATATCCCCACTTATCTGGAAAAAGTAGCAGCGGAGCTTGAGGGTCCTCATCTAGCACAGGTGGAACAGATGGTCAGGCAGATATTATTCAAATCCATCGATTCCTGACAAAATCATCTTTGCCACTCATTCGTGTTGTGATAGACGCCATGAGAAGAAAATCCTGGTCAAAACACTGGGTAGATTTTCCACTAACGCGCGCCGAGGGTGAATCATGATGATGTACTTGTAGGTATAACAAATAATCACTTTCTTCCTGTAAGTCTTATTTTTCAAATTCATTTTTTTATGCTAGGTTACAACAAGTAATAGTTAGTAAAAGATGATTTGCCTTTTTAGCTTTTGGTGAAATTTGTCCAAAATCATTTGAACACGTATAATTCATAGATCAGATTCATAGGAGGGATTGAGGATGAAGGTAATTGCATTCAATGGAAGCCCTAGAAAGAAATGGAACACGGCAACACTTCTTGAAAAGGCCATGGAAGGAGCATCATCACAGGGGGCTGAAACTAAACTCATTCATCTATACGATCTGAACTATAAAGGGTGTATAAGCTGTTTTTCCTGCAAGATGAAGAACGGGAAAAGCTATGGCAGGTGTGCTGTAAAAGATGATCTGACACCTATTTTTGAGGAGGTTCTCGATGCCCAGTCACTTATCTTCGGATCACCAATCTACTTGGGAACTGCAACAGGACAGATGAGATCATTTATGGAGCGTCTGGTATTCCCATTTCTTCCCTATACGGATCCGCCGAGTACGATTTTTCCCAAAAGGATCAAGACCGGCTTCATCTATACCTTGGGGGCAACAGAGGAGATGTCGAAGGAACGCGGCTTTAACCACCACATCAGCATCAACGAAATGATCCTTGAGAGAATATTCGGGTATTCTGAGTCTTTGTGCAGTTACGATACCTATCAGTTTGAGGACTATTCAAAGGTGTTCGCCCCAAGGTTTGATCCCCAAAAGAAAGCCCAGAGACGGAAAGAAGTATTTTCCTTAGATTGCGCAAGAGCTTTTGAAATGGGTGTTAATCTTACTAAATAGATGAACTTAATATTAAGAAATAATTTCTTTTTTCCTGTTATCAATAACAGAGCAATTTCTGAAAATATGCAACATTTCAATCGGTAATCAATATTCAATTGACATACAAGACCTCGTTTCTTATACTTCCCCTACAAAAAGGAAGTTCTTATCAAAAAAATAACTCAACTTGACTGATTTCTATAAACTACAGGAGAGAAAAGACAAAAAAAGGCGAAACAGCCGATGAAAAAGTTGACCAAACCAGATTTCACGGAAGATATTCTCTTTATGTCTAGAATCAAACTCAATGGAGAAAAACAAGACACGATCCATACGTTTCACACTTATAATCATCGCTACTATCACGGCGCTGCTACTGATTGCAGGCTGTGCCCCATCCCAGAAATATATTGTGAATAAGTACGTCACCGGTGAGTCGAAATTCATCGATATCGAAGGCCTCAGGGTTCATTACCGAGATGAAGGCAAGGGACCGGTCCTGCTCTGTCTTCATGGCGTTCAGTCCTCGCTCCACACATGGGATGGTTGGGTAAAGGCGATGAAGAATAATTACCGGATCATCCGTATCGATCTGCCCGGATGGGGATTTACCGGACCGTCGAACTTCGGTTATAGTTGCGATGAGACTGTGAAATTCCTGAAAAAATTTATTGATGCCATGGGACTAAAAAAAATCAATATTGCGGGAAATTCGTACGGCGGTTTTCTTGCTTGGAATTTTGTCGTGGATAACCAGGACATGGTGGATAAATTGATAATAATTGACGGTGGCGGATATCCTTCTAAACCTCCGTTGGCCGTAACTCTCATGACCGCACCAGTAATCCGGAACCTCTATCCCATTATTACACCCAGGTTCATAGTCGCAAATTTTGCCAGAGATGTATACGGGACAAAGAGCAGGGTGACGGATGAAACGATTGACCGTTATTATAATCTCATGATGTACAACGGCAATCGGAAAGAGAGTGTCAAATTTTTTCAGGAAATCAAGGGGCAGCTGGAAACAGAATCGGCTGGCGTGAACACCATCAAGATACCGACTCTTATCATGTGGGGCAAACAGGACTCCTGGATACCACTAAATGTAATGGAGCGATTTAAAAAAGACATCCCTCATGCCCGCACGATCGTGTATGATGAAGTGGGCCATGTGCCCATGGAAGAGATCCCGGAAATCACGGCAAAGGACGCAGACGCGTTTTTAAGCGGTAGATGACTTGTTCCCATCGCACCCCCTTAGCTTTCATGTTACTCTCTTTCAATTGGTAATTTTCAGTTTTACCTACTTCATTAATCTATTTGTTTGTAAATATAACAAACAGTTCTGCCGATTCGGAAATCAAAAAAATATTTCTTCCTTCCTGTAATGTTGTTTTTCTTATTTTCCCAATTCAGACAACATTTCAATCCTAAATAAACACTATTCACGCCCGACAAACATTATATCTCAAATTTTGCGGTCAACATTTTCTTTGACACAAAATCTTTATTCATGTAATTTTATAAAATGAAGAAAAAAGAAAAAATAATAAAAGCCAAATCGCCGGATACTACCAAAAAGAGAAAAAAAGCGAAGGAGAAATTACACCACGAAGAAGAGCTTTTCCGAGCTTTCGTAGAGCACTCTTCAGATATCATTGTTCTCCTTAATCTAGAAGGAACTATCATTTATATAAATCCGGCGGTGGAGCAAGTTTTGGGATTCAAGCCTGAAGAAAGGATTGGCGCTAAAGGATTTGAGCTTGTTCATCCGGATGACATAAAGTTTTTAGCTGATTCATTCAATACTTTGGCCAGGGATACAAACTCCCCTGTTATACAGGGTGAACTGCATCTTCGTCATAAGGATGGAAGTTGGCGTACGCTCGAAGCTGTGGGAAGCAACCTGGTATACAATAATGTTATTGAAGCTGTAATTATTAACTACCGAGACATCACCGAGCGCAAGAAGACGGAGGAAGCACTGCGGGACAGCGAAGCGCGTCATCGGGAGAGGGAGGAGCGTTACCGGAATATCCTCGATAACATGGAGGAGGCATACTACGAGGTGGATCTAAAGGGAAACTTTACATTTTTCAATGCCACAGCAGTAACGAATCTCGGCTACACCGACAATGTGATGATGGGTATGAACTTCCGCCAATACGTGGACGAAGAGAATGCGAGCAAGGTGTTCGAGGCCTACAACAAGGTTTTCCTAACAGGAGAATCTATCAAAGGATTCGACTGGGAGTTAATAAGCAAAGAGAGTGGGAAAATACTCATAGAGAGTTCCATATCCCTTATGCGAGATGCACAGGGCAACCCTATTGGGTTTAGGGGGATTATTCGGGATATAACCGAACGCAAGCAGGCGATTGAGGCGCTCCGGCAGAGCGAGGAGCGGTATCGGGCGTTGGTAGAAAATGCGAGTGATATCATCTTCAGGACGGACAACACTGGACACTTCACTTTTGTGAATCCGGCGACGCTACGTATTACAGGATACGAAGAACAGGTAATCATTGGGATGCATTATCCAACATTGATTCACCCGGACATGCGTAGCGAAGCTATTAAGTTCTTCGGTCGTCAGTTCGTAAAGGGGCTTCATAATACGTATTTAGAATATCCCATTATCACAAAAGAGGGCCATGAGGTTTGGCTTGGGCAAAATACTCAGTTGATCGTGGAAAATGGCAACGTTACAGGATTTCAGTCGGTGGCCCGCGACATCACCGAGCGCAAGAAGGCGGAAGAGACACTCAAGGAGACATTAGAAAGTTTACGGAAATCGATTGCAACAACAATTCAGGTCTTGGGCACGGCATCGGAAGTAAGAGATCCTTATACGGCAGGTCATCAGAAGAGGGTTGCCGATCTCGCCCGCGCCATTGCCACGGAGATGAAACTTCCTCATGACAAAATTGAAGGAATCCGGATGGCAGGTTCCATTCATGACATCGGGAAATTATCCATCCCCACGGAGATATTGTCCAAGCCTACCAAGCTGACGACAGAGATTGAATTTTCTATGATTAAAGAACATGCCCAGAGCGGATATGAGATACTGAAGGATGTGGAATCCCCTTGGCCGCTGGCACAGATTGTCTACCAACATCATGAACGGATGAACGGATCAGGCTATCCAAGAAATCTGAAAGGGAATGAAATTCTTATAGAGGCCCGCATTATGGCTGTTGCCGACGTCATAGAGGCCATGGCTTCATACCGTCCCTATCGGCCAACCTTGGGTATTGAGGTAGCTCTTGAAGAGATCGAGAAAAATAAGGGGATTCTTTATGATGATACTGTTGCAGAGGTCTGCCTGAGATTATTCCGGGAGAAAGGCTATCAGCTTAAATAAGATAGAGAAACCAATCCCGTAGAAAAAACATGATTACAAACAGTAATCCTCAATATTCCCTTGATCGAAATCATTTGTTTGTAAGTGCAAGTAGTAATCTAAAGAAGGAAAATAGTTTAAAATTATCTGATCGTTTTTCCCACAACAATATCTTTTTGTTTTTGTTTTTTCTCCGTTTTCTTTTCCACGAAAATCTTCCTGCCGGTTGCGGGATCAATTTTTGTGAAATACATCAGGCTTGAATAAGTGGAAGGAAGCGGCGTAAAAATCTGCACCTGCCGCGGGTTCGTCTTTAGCTCTCTTCCGGCGAAAGATTTAAGTTCGTGCATGTCTTCCTCGGTGCATCCCGGATGGGCGGCGATAAAATAATATGTAAGAAATTGTTTCTGCTCTGATGATTGATTCATTTTTTCAAAAATCTGCTTAAAATTTAACAATGACTTGACCTGTGGTTTGCCCATCAGCTTCAGGACACCAGGAGCAGTATGTTCCGGCGCCACCTTCAACTGGCCGGAGATATGATATTTAACCAGTTCCTGCATATAACTTGCGCAATGCTTCTTGTCGGCCTCAAGTAAATCATAGCGAATGCCGGAAGCGACAAATACTTTTTTGATACCTTTTATTTTTCGCAAACTCTTCAGCAGATTGATCTGGCAGCTGTGGTCAGGCCTCAGGGAAGCGCATACGTGAGGATAAATACATCGCTTGTCCTGACAGGCACCCTGAGTCTGCTTGCGCCGACATTCAATGCCGTACATATTCGCTGTGGACCCGCCCACATCGAGGATGTAGCCTTTGAAATCAGGAAGTTCAGAGAGCTTTTGCGCCTCGGCAATAATTGATTTTTCACTGCGGCTGATCACTGTTCTCCCTTCATGAAGACCGATTGAACAGAAATTACATTCACCATAGCATCCGCGATGAGTCGTTAACGAAAATTTAATCGTCTCCATCGCCTTGACCTTGCCTTGTGCCAGGTAGAAAGGATGGACATCGTGGGCAAAATCAAGAGCGTATATATGATCCAGTTCTTCAGTGGTTAGATTAGGTTGCGGCGGATTTTGCACAAGGTAACGGGGGCCGTGCTGCTGAAACAAACCTTGCGCGGTTAAAGGATCATTATTTTTATAAAATGTGTTAAACATTTGGCTGAAAGATTTTTTGTCCGTGACAACCTTCTCATAGGCGGGTAACTCAATATAATCAGGCGGCGGGGCAGGTGAGATATAACAAATTCCTCTGATGTCTTTTATATTCTGACCACTCCGCAATTTTTGCGTTAGTTCTAATATGGCTTTTTCGGCCATGCCGTAAACAAGCACGTCCGCACGGGCATCAAACAAAATCGAACGACGGATGGAATCAGACCAGAAATCGTAATGGGCAATACGGCGCAGGCTTGCCTCTACCCCGCCCAGCACAAGCAGTTTGGTTTCTTTAAAATACTGGCGTATTAAATTGGCGTAAACTACGACAGCACGGTCGGGACGGCGATTATTCCTGCCTCCGGCAGTTAGATCGTCGCTGAGCCTTTTTTTCTTCGTCGCTGTGTAATTGGCGACCATTGAATCCATACAGCCGCCGGAGATGCCCCAGAATAATTCCGGTTCTCCTAACCGGCAAATATCAATATCGCTATGAATATCGGGCTGAGCAATTACTCCCACACGAAATCCAGCATTGGCGAGAACTTGTCCAATTACGGAAATGCCGATAAAAGGACTGTCGATGTAAGCGTCGCCGGTGACCAGAATCACATCGAGCTTGTCCCATTTTAATTTTCTTAATTCCGCTCTGGTTGTCGGAAGGAACATATTATTATTTGACCGAAGTGGCACGATCGCGCAGATTTGTTTATAGTATATTGATTAGTATCAATTCCAAAGTTATGGCCGTCAGAAAAAGCAGCAGTGAAAAACGTCCGAACCAGCGATGTGTTGTCCTCACGGCTAATTTATTTTTAGCTTTAAATTGATAAAGTCCCAAAAGCAATGTGGCGACAGCAAAATTAAACGCGGTCAAACCGATAAGTTGGTGAGGTCCATCGATGTGCTCACCGTTTGTGCCGGAAACATAAATGAAAGCCATGATTATTCCTGTTGACATTCCCAGAAGACTAAATGAATTAAAATATTTATGAACTTTCAGGCAATTTCTTTTCTTGCGAAAAAACATGGCGGCGCTGACACCGGCAATAATGCCCAGTGTCGCTGTTGCCATAAATAAAATATGCAGGATAAAAAACATTGGTTCTTATTTCCGGAACTGAGTTGCAAAAATTAAAGCTTAATTTCCGTTGACTGGCCTACGGCAATGCATTCCAACTTTTTGCCGCTTTTATTGATTATTTCGTGGCAATCGTTTACAATCGCGTCAATTTCATCATCAATTCTTTCCTGATTATGATGAAATAAACCTAATTTTTTCACTCCGGTATCCAGCGCGAGATTCAATGCATCTTTGTATACAGAATGTCCCCAACCACGAGTTTGCTTATATTCTTCTTCATTAAATTCGGCATCGTGAATGAGCAGGTCGGCGCCTTGTGAAAACTCAAGATAGGCCTGATAATCAAGCCCGCCTTCATGCATGTAATCCAACTCGTTATCTGTGAGAAAAACAAAACATTTGCCGTCTTCCTCAAACTTGTAACCCGTGCCCTGGTTGGGGTGGCTAAGAGCTATAGGCGTGATAATCATCGAACCAAGGGTATAGTGTTCAACGCATGTTTCTTGATATGACATATTGGCGTGAATGGAGTCAAAATTTACCGGAAAATTAGGCGCTGTCATGATGCGCGTGAGCATTTCTTTTATAGAAGCCTGGGCAAAAGGACAACCCCAGATGTTCAAGGTTGTTTTGCTTGAATAAATGGGTTTGAAAAAGGGGAAGCCCATAATGTGATCCCAATGGGCATGCGTTAATAAAAGAGTGAATTCATTGCGGCCGGCCGCAATTAGGGAATTACCAGCCTCACGAATACCGGAACCGGCATCAACGATCAATATTCGATCATCATTTGTCCTGATTTCGAGACAAGTGGTGTTCCCGCCATAGTGCAAATATTGTTTGCCCGAAACAGGGATAGAGCCTCTGGAGCCCCAGCATTTAATAATCATTTTCCATCCTGATGCGTATTCTAATATAGAATAAAGTTTTAATCAAGTGTGATATAATGCAACATATCAATAAAATAAAGCTGAAAATATTGTCTGCCAGCCTTGCTATTTGGGATAAATGTTCTTAGATTAATGTCAAACTTCTTATCGAGGAGGCTCAACACATGAAAAGCGTAAAAATAAAGGGGATGAGCTGCAAGCACTGTGTTACGGCTGCTACTAAAGCACTTAACGCTCTGGATGGCGTGAAAGATGTTAAGGTCGATTTAAAGAGTGGCGTGGCGACTTATGAGGAAGTAAAAGCTGTTGATCCCAAGGAAGTTGGCACGGCGATAAAAAAGGCGGGATACGAAGTTGTTGAATATTGATACCTTTGGTTTAGATCAGGCAAAAATCACTATTTCCGTGGGCGGAATGACTTGCGCGGCCTGTGTAAGACGTGTGGAAAATGCGCTGAATTCAGTTACGGGAGTGCTGGATGCCAGCGTCAATTTGGCTACCGGTCGTGCCACAATTATTCATGGAGTAAAATGGGAGGGCCTGGCGGCACTTAAGAAAGTTATAACCGAACAAGGTTATGAATTTTTAGGTGAACTTAAGGATAACCTTGCCGATCCTATTGAAGCTTCCCGGATCAAAGAGTTAAAAGATCTGAAGTTAAAAGTGAACTGCGGCGCAATATTGAGCGTGATCATCTTTCTCGGTTCAATGCAGCACTGGTTTGGTTTCTTGCAAATAATTCCCCGCCAGTTCATGCTTTGGGCCATGTTTATCTTAACCGCTCCCGCCGTTTTCTGGGTGGGCAGCCGTTTTTTTGTTGGTGCGATTAAAGCCGCCCGGCAAAAAACCTCCGATATGAATACTCTCGTTGCTGTGGGCGCTCTTTCCGCCTACGTTTACTCCGCCGCGGCAACTTTCTTCCCTCATTTTTTTATGACAGCAGGCGCCATGCCTCATGTTTATTATGACGGCGCGGCGATGATCGTCACACTCATTTTGGTGGGCAGGCTTCTGGAGGCCAAAGCCAAAGGAAAAACTTCTACAGCAATAAAGAAGTTGATGAATCTTAAACCCAAAACGGCGCATCTGATCAGGAAAGATCAAGAGTTGGAAGTTGCTGTGGAAGAAGTACAGGTTAACGATATCCTGCTTGTCAAACCCGGCGAAAGAATTCCCGTTGACGGAGTCATTTTATCCGGCCAATCCACAATTGATGAATCAATGTTGACCGGCGAGAGTATGCCGGTGGCCAAGGAAATCGGACAAAAGGTATTTGCCGCCACCATGAACAAAACCGGCAGTTTCACTTTCCGGGCGACAGGTGTGGGCTATGAGACCGCTTTGGCGCAAATTATCCGCTTAGTGGAAGATGCACAAGGCTCCAAGGCTCCCATTCAGCGATTGGCTGATAAGGTTGCCTCTGTTTTTGTTCCCGCAGTTTTTGTTGTTGCTTTTATTACATTTGCTATCTGGTATTTTCTTCCTGCTGATAGTAATTTCAGCCGCGCTTTGATTAACTTCGTTTCCGTGCTTGTAATTGCCTGCCCTTGCGCTTTGGGGCTGGCCACTCCGACGGCAATCATGGTGGGCACCGGCCTGGGAGCGCAAAGTGGAATTTTAATTAAAGGCGGCGAGGCCCTGGAAAAAATACATAAGCTTTCAGTTGTCGTCTTCGATAAAACAGGGACGCTAACGCGCGGTGAGCCTGTGTTAACCGATCTGGCCGCAGCCAGTGGTTTTGACAATACGCAAGTTCTTGCTTATGCCGCGGCACTGGAGAAAAAATCGGAACATCCGCTGGCGCAGGCAATCTTGCAGAGAGCGCAAGCCGATGGAATTGCAGGTGCCGACGTGGAAAAATTTACGGCGGTTTCCGGCTTGGGAGCGAAGGGCTTCCTCAAAGATAAATCGTGCCTGATCGGTAACCGCATTCTTATGGAAAATGAAGGCATCTCTATAGATGCGCTGGATGATTCTGCGGCAGTATTTGCCCAGGAAGGAAAAACTATAGTTTACGTGGCTTTAGAAAAGACGGCAATCGGACTTATCGCTCTGGCCGATGTGCCGAAGACTTCGGCTAAACAAGCGATTGAAAATTTGAAGCGCAGAGGATTGAAAGTGATGATGGTCACCGGTGATAATGCCGATACGGCTAAAGCTATTGCCGCTCAACTGGGCATTGATCAGGTGCTGGCGGATGTTCTTCCGGGCAACAAGGCTGATGAAATAAGAAAACTGCAAAAGGCGGGTGAAGTTGTCGCCATGGTTGGCGACGGAATCAACGACGCTCCTGCATTGGCAGCAGCGGATGTAGGCATTGCCATCGGTGCGGGAACAGATGTAGCCATTGAAGCCAGTGATATAACCTTGATCCGCGATGATTTGCTGGGCGTGCCGGAAGCCATTAATCTCTCACAGGCCACAATGCGTGTGATCAAGCAGAATCTTTTTTGGGCTTTCTTCTATAATGTGATTGGAATTCCTATCGCCGCCGGCGCTCTGTATCCTTTTTTCGGAATACTGCTTAATCCCGAATTCGCTGCCGCGGCCATGGCTTTGAGTTCAGTTTCTGTTGTTTCTAATTCATTGCGTTTGCGAAGTGTTTGGAAGAAGGGGGCTCCATTAACGCAGCTATAAGTTCCACATAAAAAAAGCCCTTTGACTTAATTGCCAAAGGGCTTTTCTGCTAGAATGGCTCCAGAGGACATACAGTTGTAGGAGCTTTAGCTACCGGTTCGAGTCCGTTGAGAAACGCGGATATCAGGCGTGTACTGATTCTAAAATATCTGTACTAACAAACGGATAAAATAACCTTCCGTACCTTACATCTTCTAAGAAACAAGAATACGAAGTTATGCAATTTCAGAAGGTTAGATTGCTACGGATTCTGAGCGTCTCCTCGCAATTACACGATGTGTTTCTTTCATCAATAACCAGTTGGATGAACTGGTTAAATGCTACAAATCAACAG
>CAVQCU010000176.1:0-5956 GCA_963710995.1 uncultured delta proteobacterium | reverse complement strand
ACAAAGGCTTTGGTGGAAGCAACCGACATTTCAATATCGCGTCCATCACTAGTGTAAAATACTCCGTGCGATTTAGTGGTGATATCCGATTGCCTCCGATTGACGATGGAAATGATAAAAGCGCCGCGCTCTTTGGCCATGGCTACGGCGCGGTTTGTATCTGTTGTTGTTCCAGATTGAGTGATGGGAATAACCAATGTATCGGCCAGATTATCTTTCAACAAAAATCCGCTCAATTCGGAAGCCAATCTGGCTGTTATGTTAATATTTTTATCCTTTAAGTAATGTGCCAAGGCATCGGCAACAGCCACTCCGGCAACTGCTGCCGTTCCATGGCCGATAACGATGATATTTTTAATAGTACCTTTTTGTAGTCCTGCTTGAACAGCGGCGGGCACAATATTTGCGCCTAAATTGAAAATGACCTGCGACAAAGAATTATTCTTTGTTGCAATGCGGTATTTACCCCGCAGGGTTCGTTTAATTGAAACAGCCGATTCGGAAATTTCCTTGAGGAAAAAATGAGGATAATCGCCGCGATCAATGTCCCTTGTTGTGATTTCCGCTTTTTGCAAAGCGTTTTCTTTTAAAGTAATTTCGGTGCCGTCATAGTAGCAAGCCTTGATTTCCGCTAATCCCCCGGTGCAATTTTGATCTAAAATAAAAATTTGTCCCGTTGTCGCGTTTTCATCGGAGACGCTGACCTCTCCATTCATTTTGATAAAATGAGGCATTACTTCTACCAGACCATAGAGCTCTGAAGAAAACATATACTGATCAGAACTAATGCCAACATAAATGGACTGACCACTGCCTTTGAGCGCTAAAAACATTTTACCCGGTTCCAGATCGCTGGTCATGGCTATGGCATGTGAACCTTCAAAATCATTTACGGCAAGGCGGAAAGATTCGGCAAGATTTTGGCCCGCCTTTAGATATTTTTCAATTTGCAGGGGAATAATTTTTGTATCGGTTGTAACTTCCGTGTTGATAGGTTCTTTGTCTATTTCCAGCCCGGTGTACAATGCTGGATAATTATCAATATCACCATTTAAAATAACATTAATGTGAGCCGCTGATTTTGGATAAAAAGGAAAGACTGGACTTGTCTGATTGGGTTTATAATTATTGACCGGATGGCAATTTTCTTCTGTTATAGAACCGACAGAAGCCCAACGTGTGTGCATAAGCGCTGTTTCACATACCGTATCCAGTTGGGCAAAACACTGGAAGATTTGATCTTTCTTAATGGTTTGTTTTAAAACGCCGGCATTGCGCCCTAGTTTGCCGACAATGGAAAATGTTTTGTAGGTAAAGGTTACGGTTGTTCTTTTTGCAGCAGCGGAAAATACATGAGGCGCAATCCAAATCGAACCGTTGACAATATCTCCATCCTGCGACCGCATTAAATAATCTTCGTATAAGCCTTTTTTCTTCAGGTTAAGCAAGATGCCTTTCATGTCCTTTTCTTTTTTCAGGGTAAAGACAATTTGCAGTCCCGCGGAATCTCTGCCTCGAACTTCCAGACGATCCAGCGCATTGAGTAATAAATTGATTTGCCGGTATTTTTTGAAAGCCGCTGGATTGAGCGCGGTTATTTCTTTCGCGCCGGAAAGGTCGATAATTTTCACGAAATTATCCAGGATATCTTTTTCTAAAATCCATTGGATATCTTTGAACAGAATAATCCGGTTATTAATAATTTCCAGATCGGTGGAAGTAAATCTGGCGGCGTTATCTTCCAGTATCTTTTCTTCTTCCGCGAGAAATAATTTCATTTTTTTAACTAAACCGAAAAGTTTTTTGGCTTTTCCAGTCTGGAAGAAAAGAATTTCCTGCTTTCTTTCCTGCTTCAGCTCCAATGTAGTTTTTTCCATGGAGTTGAGTGTTTCGAGTCCACTTAAGTATTTTTCCGGGGTAATCTTTCCGATCAAGACATTTTTCAGACCAGAACTTTTGATTTTTTTCCACAGAGCCGAAAGCGCAAAATCGTTAGTTAAGTCTGTAGATTTTTTATTGGACTGAAAAGTCATTAACCCGGCAAAGCCGCAGTTAAGTTGAGAAGTCATAATTGGGAAAAAAATTATTGCCGGAGCGGAAACATTTATTGGATGTTTTCCTATAAATACTTGACAGACCGCAAGAAACTGGCCCATATATTTTATCTTATTGAACATTCGCGCAATAAACATTATTTTTCTTTCTGCCTATGAGCGTGAGAATTATTTATACACTCAGTGATATCTTTTAACCAATCCGTACCTTCCTGGATTTGTGCAGGCGTTAACAATTGTATCGCTTCCAGATAAGAGTTGCCTTTGTTGGAAAGATGTTGAATTGTTTTTACAAACGAATCTCTTTTCTTCAACCCGATTTTTTCTTCATTGTTACCGGAAAGATATGCTTCCATTTGCGGCCAATCCTGCAAAAACTGTTTTTGAGTACGCGACACATTATCCGGATAGATTTTTTTAATTTTTTTTGTGCCTACTGCAATGGAAGTTTCCATATTCTGTGCAAACAGGCGCAGTTGTTTGATCCTCTCAGCAATAGATTCATCCAAAACCTTGCAAGCTCCGGAATAAAGGGCATCGCCATACTTTTCCCTTATAAAAAACTCGCGGCGCACATAACGATACCACTGCTTTAATGCCGATAAATTTGCAATATACTCTATATTACGCTTAACTTTGCGAATAATGTCGCCGCCGCAGGCTCCGGCAACAAACTCTTTTTTTTTATCCAGCGAAGATGGGGATGACCAAAGTATACCTTCGGTATTAAAATCCTGCCGGCAAATAATACCCGCGGGAATCACCGTTCCATAATCAATTTGCACAGGCCCCACAATGCCACCCTGGCCGCCCAGGAATATCGGCGGTTCCCGCAGCATTACGCCGCGCGGCACATCACCGATTAAAGAAGGAGTCGCTTTGTCCTGCCGGGGAGTATAATTAAAATGAATGTAGGAACTGCCCACTTCACTATGATTCCTCCGGCTCGTCCCACCCGCCATCAGGCAATCACAAAAATTAACCAGACTGCCTAACTGAACAAAAGGGAAGAGGATTGTTTGTTTCAACCCGACACAGTGGTTTCCGCCGGCTTCTTCTTCCAGAAGGCAGCCGGAGCGAACTTGCGCGTTGCTGCCCATTGTTGCTTTATTCAAAAAAACCGAATTGGCAAAGTATCCGCCCCTGAGCTCAACCGCCTCGCCTAGTTGGCAATCAATTAAAGTAACCGGCGCTTCATATCCCAGTTTTACATCTGGAGCGATCAATGTATTTTCGCCGTAAATCCTTGCTGCGCCATAAATTATTGAAGAACCGGCAATTTTGTCCGGATTTACTTCATCGCCGATTTCCACAGAAAAAGGGGCCGTCATCCGAACCCCTTTTTTTAAAAGATAAATTACCTTTTCCGGTAAGATTTACAGTTTTTTTAATTGTTCTAGTCATAAATGTTTTTTTGGCGGCTATTTACTATTTTTTCACAGGTAATACCCAATTTGGCCATTTTATCGGTAAAAGTGTTTCGGTTAATGCCTAGAAAAACCGCGGCTGAACTTTTTACGCCATTTGATCGGCGCAGAGCTATTTTAAATAAACCCTTTTCCACCATATTCATAACTTCTTCGTAAAGTTTGCTTTTGCGATCACCGGAAGAAGATAAAACCGTGGCAATATCTTCCAGCTTTTTTTCCATTATTTCTTCGACAGCCGCATAAGGGGTTGCCTTCACATTCATAACAATTTCTGATTTATTCTGCTTTTTCGATCGCATTTTTTGAAGCTTACTCCTTTCGGGCAAAATTTACTTAAAAGACAAAAGTATATATTTTAAAAACATGATTAATCTCAAATTTAAACTGATCCCAATTTTAAAATTATAAAGGCAGTACTGATTAACACAGCGAACCAACACATCACTATCAGAGAACGTCGTTCCACGGGATGATCTAAATAATTCTTAACTTCCGTTTCAACTCTTTCATTGCCTAGCTTATCCACAAGAGAACGAATAAGTAAAGCATGGTTTTCTAATAAGTTGGAAAAAAAATAAAAACCCTTAGTTGTTGTTAAGAGAAAATAGACTTTATTGCGCAGATTAACAACATCTAAATGCGTAATTTCCGTCCAGACAAATTCTTTTGTCCGAAAAAATTTTTTTATTTTTAAACCCTCGTCAGTTACAACAATTTCCCTCCTAGTTGCTTCAATGGCAATAAGCAAGGTACTGGCAAAGGAAACAGCCAGGACAATTTTTTCCCACATTTGACCTCTAAATAAACTGAGTAAAAACAACAAAAGAAGAAGTTCAACTATTGTAATGAAAGGTACGAGGAAAGCTCGCCTGATTTTAAAAACATTTTGCGCCATTTTTTAATTTCCTGATTTAATATGATTTGTTACACAAACTATCAAATATTGCTTTCCTGAATATTCTAACTTGCTTCTATCTAATCACGGGTATTATATCCCTGCTTATACGGGATAATTCGGCTAACAAACTTCTATTCGCTTTGCTTTTGAAGTTTGAGTCTCATTACCCTCCGCTTCGCGGGATTGTTCAACTTACCAATTTCCCTGCACTCCGTTATGGAAATTGGAGTTTCACGAATAAAAGTGCCGCTTTTACCGCCGCTTTTTTCTAAAAGCATGATTTCCCCGATAACTATTTTCTTATTGACCGCTTTACACATATCGTAAATAGTCAAAGCGGCAATACTCACTGCGATTAGCGCTTCCATTTCCACGCCGGTTTTTCCTGCTATTTGCACTTGAGCTTCTATTACAATTTGCGAGTTTTTGTGATCAATATTTAAATTTATGTCAATTCCCGTTAATTCCAATGGATGACAAAGGGGAATAAGTTCGCCCGTTTTCTTTGCGGCCATGATACCGGCAATCTTTGCCGTTGTTAAAATATTCCCCTTGGCAATTTGGCCTTTTTCTATTAATTTCAGGGTCCGGGAATCCATTTTGACAATTCCCCGCGCTTTCGCCTTGCGGATTGTCTGAGCCTTTGCTGTGACATCCACCATTTGGACCTGGCCTTCATTATTCACATGAGATAACTTTTTCATGGCAGTTACTGACTTTGGAATTTATTGTTGAATCAATCCCGCGACTTGAAATTCCTCTGATACAACTGGTGAGGAATGTGCCGTAACTCGCGGGAGGTCGCGTTGCTATAAGGAGCCTCCGGCTCCTGCCGGAGGTGGCTCCACTTGATTTGGGTGGACTTTAGCATAGGCCAATTAATGAGTCAAGAAACGTAAATATTTTTTTCAGATGATCTTTTCGGTTCGTCCGGCTTAAGTGTCCTTGCCCGGGATTTACCCTTCCTTATTGTCAATCACGGGTATGAACCCTACGACAAGCCCTTGACCAAAATTCTGTTCCAAGGGACGGGTTATTATATCCTTGCTTATACAGGATATCCATATGTGCTGTGCACAATGGATAATTCGTCCAACAAGTTTCAGCGCGCTTTGCTTCTTAAACTTGGGACTCATTAATTCGACTAACACTTCCTATAGTTAGCAAATCTTAAATCCCACGTCGCTTCGCTCCTGGGATAGTTCGACTAACTCTTCAAACTTCGCTACACTCGTTTTCTGAGAGTCTCACTACGACTGACGTTTTAAACTTCACTTCGTTCATTTTCAGCGATTCTCATTAAATTTGAGTTTAACAATAAATTATAATCTTTGGCAAAGACTAATAATTTCAGATTGCGTTGTTATTTCCTGATAACTATGATACTTTTTAAAAAGTTGTTGTGCCAATTTTGTTACTATTAGGAACCCATAGGTACATCATGAAACTTCATCCGCTGACACTGAAATTCTCCGGGGAATCGTCGAGACTCGAAGCGCTATTTCTGAGCGATTATTATCGGGTATCACTCCCCCACATCCGCATATCCATGGTGTTGGGAAGCAATACGTGGT
>CAVQCU010000175.1:0-11936 GCA_963710995.1 uncultured delta proteobacterium | reverse complement strand
ACCAATTGCCGCCCATTGGTAATAAACATCTTGGTGCCGTTGAGAATGTATTTATCTCCTTGAAGTGTTGCACTGGTTGTAATTGAGCTGGCGTCACTTCCTGCATTGGGTTCGGTTAAAGCCATTGCACCTATCCATTCACCTGATGCCATCCTAGGGAGGTACTTTTGTTTTTGTTCGTCGTTACCCCAGTGCTCAATGTTTAACATTGAAATAACCATATGAGCAGCCCACGAAAGTAAGGTACCCTGATCTGCACCTCCTCTTCCAGCAGCCTCAAGAGCCATGGTCGTACCAAGTGCCCCCAGGTTACTTCCACCGTATTTTTCACCAGCCAATAGGCCCGGGTAACCTAATTCGCCCATTTTTTTCCATAAAGGCATTGAAAACTCGCTTTTCTCATCCAACTCCTGCGCTAGTGGTAACATTTCATTTCTGGCGAATTTTTCAACGCTTTCCACAACTGCAAGATGCTCTTCAGCTATTCTGAAATCCATACGCTTATCCTTTCGGGCTTCTGCATAGAAGCTAAGTTATTGTTTTCAATCCGGCTGCAAGTAATGCCTTTACTCCTCAACGGGTGCAAAATGATCGATGTCCAAAATAGTATTCGTCGTTTTGTCGGCAAAGACGGCTTTGACCCTCATGCCGATCTCCGCATTTTCTGGATCAATGCCCTCCACAATGTGGACGAACGGCGTTTCCGCACCATCAAGTTTGATCATCCCCATGATATACGGAGATTTCCGAGGCAAATGGGCGTCACGGTAGTTCGCCACCGTATAGTTGGTAAGAACTCCCTCATTCCCCAGTTCAACCCAATTCTCATCAATTTTTGTCATATCCTTCTCACAGTATTCCAGTGGTGGAACATAAACACTTTTGCATTTCGGACATTTAACACCAAGTATCTTTCTTGAATCCCGCAAGGCTATAATAAATTTCGATCCCACCCTGCCGGCGAAGTACTGGTTGGGAAGAGCCATCTTTCCGGGTACAACAAAACAGTCTTTGCTATTCTCATTTCTGCCTTTTTTCATCATCAACTCTCCTTAAGCATCAATTTCAAAGTACAGCATATCTTCAATACTCCCGGTTCTTACATCATTCCACACGGGCCTAACTCTTACCCCACGCTTGAGCTTAGGAATATCCTCGTTCTTGATTCCATGAGTAAAGATGTCACTATCAGATCCATCCATCCGTACAAAAACCGCAGCATACGGAGTGGCCCGTACTTTCCCTGTCAGTGGGTCAGGGCTTGAATAGTAAGCAATGTCATAATTTTCGACAGTCCCTTTGGGCCCAACTTCCACAAACTCCTCGGAGCGTACAACACATAACGCGCAGCATCCCCTGGGCGGAGTCATAGTACGACCACAGGAAGGACACTTTGTAGCATAGAATTTTTTCTCCTTCAGGCCTTGAAACCACTTCCCCATAATCGGTCCGGTGGGAAAAGAGTAATTAATAGAGTTTACGACTTGTATGGAAATTAGTTCCTCAGCCTGAGTATTTAATTCATTTTTAGCCATCATCACACCTCCTGCCAATTTAAATCTTTTTCAAGCATCATCAGTTCCGTCCACATCACCCCGCCAAATCCGGAAGCAAGTCCATGCCTGACTTCCCGCTTAAGCTGGTGCGTCCCCGCATCTCTCCTTATTTGAAGCGCAACTTCAGCCGGTTTTAACATTGCGGTTGCACTGATGGGATTGCTGGCTGTTACGCCGCCTGAAGGATTAACCGGCACCTTCCCGTCAAGATCCCAATCCCCGTTTTCCACCATCTTAATGGCTTCATCCCCCTCCAAGAGAAAGAATTCGCGCAGCCATTCAATGCCCCACCAGGCAGACGGATCATACATTTCAAAGACATCAAAGTATTCGATAGGATTATTAATGCCGTTGCGGGCAAAAAGTTTCCTGGCTGCAACACGCTGAGAGGTTTCACTCAGGATGGGAAAATAGGCGTTGGATGCGGTTTCCTCCCGGTGAACAGCAATATGGTCTCTAATCCAAACCGGCTTTTTACTCATTCTTTTTGCTTTTTCTTCTGAAGCTAATATCATAACACATGCTCCATCACTCTGTGAGCACATGTGGATAAGCCTCAGATCACCGATAAGCTGAGGCGAGTTTTTCATAAGGTCTTCCATTTGATTGTATTCAAGCCCAAATCTTCTGTGTGCCCTTTGGTTGAGACTGGCATGCTTATCCATCATAATACGATGCTTCATAGCAGCCTTTCTCGCTCGTTCTTCACCAAATTCTTCAATACTCAGATTGGCTGAAGTACTTGTCAAAGCGCCGGTCTGCAAATGACGATACCACAAAGCGTCCGCCATATTTGTTATACCGCCCGTGGTACTGCCAGCTTCCTGTAGTTTGTTAAATCCTATGGCCATGACAACATCATACATACCTGACGCTACAAGATTGTCTGATGCAGCAACCAAGGTCATACCGGTAGTGCCCCCCGTTGTAATTCTGAATTCAGGCTTGCCAAGAGCACCTGTACCGATCATGTGCCACAGGTCAGGCTGATGCACCATTTCAAACAACTCCATGTTTCCATGAACAACACAGTCTATATCTTTCAAAGTTATTCCGGCATCAGCGAGAGCTGCCCTAACCGCCTCGTTGATCATCTCGGGCTGGTTTTGGTCTTCTTTATGACTGGATATTTCTGTCATCCCGATACCAACAATACCTACGTTTCTATTTTTCTTTTTCGTCATTTTAAGACCCCCTATCTTTCAAGTACAACAACCGTTTGGAACTGTCCCGCCCCACCCGTCGTGCTTTGGATAACAGCGCAATTCACATCAGCCGCCTGGTGCTCATTTGCCTGACCCTTAAGTTGAAGAACCGCCTCAGCCACCCCGTATAAACCGCCAATCATGAGAGGCCTCCCGGCCAGCATGCCGCCGGAGAGGTTAACATTATATTTGGCCGGACCATGTTCATCGATAAAACAGCCCCCTTTGCCTTCGTCACACAAGCCCAGACCCTCCAACCACATAGGTTGCTGATAGGCATAACAGTCCATAGCCTCTACCAAGTTGACCGATTTCCGAGACTTCTTGATTCCGGCCATCTGATAGGCTTGCTCGGCAGCCTTTTTCAGGGCGGAGCTGCTTGCGATATCACGTCTACCCATAAAATAACTGTCCATGCAGTTCCCAAAACCGGTGATCCAAATCGGATTGTCTGTGAATTCATAGGCCCTTTCTTCAGAGGCGAGCAGCATTGCTACCGCACCGTCCGACACCGGATAAGCATGCAAGCTTCTTATCGGATCACAAAGAACGGAAGAATACATTACATCGCCAAGATTAAGCTGCGTTTTCTCATTAGCATACGTATTTCTAGACGCCCATTGACGTGCCCTCACAACCACCTTAGCAAGCTGCTCCTGAGTGATCTTAGTTTTCTCCATGTATGCTCTGGCTTGGAGTCCTGCGGTATTAAGGTAGTCAAGCCCCAGGCAACGACAATAAAACGGATCATAAGCCATGTTCGCTATTTGGTTCCTGCTTGCCGAAAGGGACTCCTTGCAATGTCCTGCTAAATAGATAACATCATCATGTCCGGACAGGATCACGGACATAGCGTATCCAATACCGTTAAGCCCTTCCTGTGCCATTTTTTGTTCACCCCGGTAATTAGCAGCACCGACTACATCGTTTACTGCATTGTCTGATATAGTTCGGGCATCAAAAAAATCGTCGGAACAAGTTACTATGTTCTTCACACCATTTTCGCCACCAAAGACAAATCCGGTTTCCCCCTGTAGATCTTCGAGAATGTCCAGCAACATATCTTGAAAACGCTTGTCCCAAATGTTGGCCTTAATCTCGTGTTGCGCCACTGCACAGATAGCAACCCTTTTCATTTCTCACACCTCCTGTTCTATTGTTCACATTATTTCGCCATAATAATTTGTTGCCCTCTAACAAAACGATATTTGAACTCACCTTTCTTTATTTGTCTCAGGATAGCATCCTTATCTTTCTCGCAAACCATCTCTATCCACGCCCGCCCGCAACCCAACCGGGCGTGTGAATCATCGGTCGCCACCTTCGGGTAAGGGATGGATTCGCTATCAAACTGAGGCGTATAAAAACCCTGATGGGACACCTCGACGGCATCCAGCCGATGCACCCTTGTCACATCCTCGATACATTCACTGTATTGTTTCAAGGAGAAACCATATTCGTATGGATGGTTGAAAATATACAATTTCTCCTTTTCACCTTCTATTTCATTTACATGCACATAACCCCAACGGGTATGCAGCGTGAGTTCTATACCTAAAAAAACAAGCATGCTTGATCTCACACCTTCAATAGCTTCCCGATAACCGGGCCTTAAAAGATGATCATGGTCGGTAATGACGATGAAATCGAACCCGAGATCCTCATAGGTATCGGATGCTTCCTGGGGGGTAAGCCTTCCATCGGAAAATATCGTATGGATATGGAGTTGACCCTTCAAATTCACAAATTTACTTTGCAATCATTTTTCATTCTTGGTCTTATGCTCATAAGTCTATCCTCCTTGAGGTCACTGTAGAACAGTTTTCACACTTATGTACCCGTCCGGTTTTGCCCGACCCGCTCTCGTTTGTAGAGGATCCATCACCGCTACATTCATTATACTGGGGGGATTCGACATCCCCCAAAATATGTCCTCTATTACTTATCCACTTTCTGCCACAAAGAGGCGTTGCCGTTTCCTAAACCACCACAGAGCGTGGCAACACCGTATTTGGCATTTTTGAAATCGGTTTTCATGATATTGTTAAGGGTCACAATGACCCATTCCATGCGGTTATTGGCAATGATTCCCAGGGCATAGCTACGGCCAATTACGAGTTGGGACAGACCGACCCGGAGGTTATTGATAAGTTCGTTCACATCCCGATATGTCACCCATTGATAGGTACCGGATGGGCTTCTCGTACCTCTGTAAGTGTTGTCCGCATACTGCCGGGCAGCGTCTTCCCAAAGGTAAACCAGGTTATCCATGGTTATTTCTCCTAAAGAATGATTTTTTTCTGTCTCATTTCATGGGATAAAGGCCGCCGCCATTTTTTGCTGAACAGTCTCGGCCTCGGCAACGATGCGCACCATGAGTTCCGCGACCGTCGGTTCGTCGTTTAGAAGCCCCATGGCCTGACCGACGGGCAGGAAACCCCCTTCCGTATCACCGCCTTCCGTCGCATCGAGGATGAGCTTGAACGCGTTCGCGAAATAGGCCAGCTGACGGGCGTTTTTCCATCCCGAGAACATCACGCCAACGAAGAGCTTAAAAAAGGGCATCTTCATCTGACTGGCGATAATCCGCCCGTTGAAGAAGGCTGCCGGCAGATTGAGCCTCCGCTTCAAGGCCTTTCGGGCCGCTGGGTTGTCCATGAGCCGACACGGAATGCCGTCGAAATGCGTTGAATACAAAGTGTCGTAAATATCCTTCTTGATAGACATCTTCTTAAAGTTTGCATGCAGGGCACTTTCCTTCGTCGTCATAAAACGGCTTCCCATAGCAATGGCGTCGGCTCCCAGGGACAACGCTGCTGCAAATCCCCTGCCGTCGGCAAATCCGCCGGCGGCTATGACCGGAATCTTTAATCTGTCAACAAGGTGGGGGATGAGTACAATTGATGTCGCCGGCCCGCCGTGACCAGCCGCCTCGTGCCCCGTGGCGATGACAGCGTCCGCCCCGTAGTCCTGAGCTCGGCTGGCGTGGTGATAATTGGTTACTGTGGCAATCACCTTTCCCCCGTAGGCATGCGCCTCCTTGACCAGCCAATCGCCCTTGCCCAATGCAAAGTTGATCACAGGCACCTTTTCTTCGATGAGGATGCGGGCGTTGTCCTGTGCCCCGGGCAGCATCAGCGAAGCGTTTGCGCCGAAGGGTTTGTCCGTGAGTTTACGAATCTCACGGATCGACGCTCTCGTCTCATCTGCGCTCAAAGGGCCGGTGGCCAAAATACCTAGGCCGCCAGCACCAGAAACGGCGGCCACCATCTTCGGTACGCTGATCCAGCTCATACCGGAAAGAATGATCGGGTACTTAATACCGAAGAGTTCTGTAATGCGCGTTTTCATCTTGTAGTCCTTCTGAAATCTTTTTTTGAATCCTGCTCATTAGTGATCCAGATCGTCACAGGCCGCCCCACGATGGGCGACGTTCACCAGACTGACACCTAAAGGTGCGGGGGAGGAGTAAAAATAACATTTCCCGGCCCAAAAAACAAGTTCTCAAGCAGCCGGGATCATCTTATTCACTCATGCAAGATGTTCCTTGTCCTCCTTCGCCATCCTCTCGAGCAATTCCTTGCAGCTCGGGATATCCCGGATAAATCCAATGGACTGACCCACCATCAGCGGGGCATAATCCACTTTGCCAGTCTCCCTTGCTTCCCTAACCCTCTGGCCCGCCAGAAGAGGGAGCAGTTCCTTGAAAGTGCCACCCCTCTTCTCTCGATGGCAAGCACTTCCTCCAGAACTTTCGTCTTTAATCCCCGGCCCTGAAGACCGGTGCACTTGCCGTAGAATGTAAAATAGATAGCAATACTGATGCCAAGGGAATAAATAAAAAATCATCAATTATAAAGGAATGATACGTCTGCTTCTTTTCATCCCGTAGTTTGCATACAGTCCATATATGGGCACATGTCACGATAAGGACATAATGGTTGACAGACATGGGGGTATACGGTAGGATCTATTCCGCCGAACAAATCTGGGGGACCGTTTTGACAAAAAAAAATGCAGCGTTATTACAACTATCCGAGGAGGCAAGAAACATTATCTACAGATTTGCCGCCTTTGACGAATATTTTTCAGTGGATTGGTTTTCAGGGAGACCAAACTGGCTGCCGTCACAAATCATTGATGCCATTGTCTTTCTCGAAAAGCAACGATGGATCATATCAAGAAGCGGTGGGAACGGATACTATGAATGGACCCCGAAATTTCCATGGAAAGATATTCTCCGTCACATTGAAGGAGATACCATGTCGCGGTATTATCGGGAAGCCATTAATATCCTCATCGAAAAGCTGCCGGAGAGTGAGGAGCATTATATTGATATTGCGCAAAAATGTCTTCTGGCGGGCATTCAGAAATCGGATATCGAAATCATATACCGGGCGGCTATTTTTGAAGAGAAAAACCATCGCATCTCTTCAGCGATCAAACTGTACCATCGCCTGCTTGAGTTCATCGCCGATCAGGTCCTGGACAAAAGCGAACAACCAGACATTGGGACCTACGAAATTTTTATCCGGGCCGTGGAACGCCGCGCCTCTCTTTCTCTGCTCCATCCCAATCTAAAGGCAATCGATCGTTTCCTTTCCCTGGCCATGGATATGGCCGAATGTTTCACCGACTTCAAGACCCAGGCCTCTATGCAATTATTAATCGGACAGAATTATTGGATGTCGTTCCAGTATGAGGAGGCCCTTCATCACTTTAACCAGGGATGGAAAATGGTCGGCAAGATCAAGGACGATGTTTTGTATCGAAGAGCACTTCAGCTGCAAGGTCTTGCTCACTGGATTAAAGGCAACCTGAACCAAGCAATTCAGTCTTATGAGAAGTCCCTGGGCGAACTTGATTCCATTGCGGCAGATGATTTCTCGCTCCTAACTGCCCTCAATCTCGCCCTATGCTATACTCAGATGGGCATGCCTCATCGGGGCATGGGTATTTCTCATTCCATTCATACCCAAGCGGAAAAAAACCATAACTGGCCTCTGGCTGCATATTCCCTGGCAACGACTGGATCCATTCTCCTGGAAATCAGACAACTGGAAAACAGCCAAGCCTATTTCGAAAAAGCGTTGGCCCTGGCCCGGCGTGAACGTGTCCCTATGGCCGAGGTTGTTGCGGGGATCGGCCTGTCGGATATCGAATGTATTAAAGGGCATCTTGATCGAGCGGCTGATCATTTCAAGGTGCTTTGGGAAATCCCTAAGTCCAGTTGGTATCATACTCTCAATACAAACCATGTCTTCGATGCCGGCTACAGGCTCATGAGAAATAACATGTCGCCCGTAGAGTTGGGACCCGTGATTGACTATTTGCACCAGTTGAAGAAGGAACAAATCAATCCTCTCGTTTATGCGACTATTCGCCGTCTGCAAATTCAGTTGATGGAAGACAACAACCCCCCGCAGGTAAGAATTCATGAACTTCTTCAATTAAAGAAAATGGTAGAAAAGAGCGGCGCCACCTTGGAAAGAGCCAAGATCCGCATCGATTTGGCCCGCCTTTATCTCCAGGTGAACAACTGGCAGAAGGCGGAGGTCCAAAGCCGTAAGGCATGGGATTTTTTAAAATCCATCGCCAAAGACGTCTTCCCCGCCGATATGAAACATTTGATCCGCCCGGAGTTTTTTTCGAAGAGCGACCGCATTTTCGACTTGGTCATAGAGATGGGCGAGGCTTTGGGGGGGCAGAAAAATTCGGAACAGCTCCTCATTAAAATCATCACCTCCGTCTCCCGACTAACCGGAGCCGAACGGGCCGCAATCTTTATCAAGGATTGTGAGTCACAGGAGTTGAACATGGTCGCATCCAGGAATCTGATCCCTGAAGATATCCCGGACGCAACCTTAAGTCATGTGATCGATATCGTCCGGACCGCCTCTGACAGCACTACCGGCGAGATAATTCAGTGTGAACTGGAGGACCACGAAACTCCGGGTTTCCGGCATGTCATCACCGTTCCTTTAATGCTTGATGGACAGTCCATGGGCGCCCTGTATCAGGATGGTCGCTTTTGCTTGTTGGACATGGATCACGACAGTCTCAAATTATTGTCCGCCCTGGCTTCTCAAATTGCCGTCTCCATAGATCGTATCCACGCCTACGACGAAATTACCAAATTGCAGATTAAGATGAGACATGAAAATCGGCAAGATTATGAAAAAGGGGAACCATGTATGCCCTTTGACAATATCATCGGGGTTAGCAAGGCCATAGAGGATCTACATGAGCTGATACATAAAGTGGCGCTGACCCAATCAACTGTGCTCATCGACGGCGAAACAGGCGTCGGCAAAGAGCTGGTCGCTCGGGCCATCCATCGCATAAGTTCTCGCGCTGAGGGACCCTTTATTCGTGTCAATTGCGCTGCCCTACCGGAAACCTTGATTGACAGCGAGCTTTTCGGCCATGAAAAAGGCGCTTTCACCGGAGCGATTAGGACCAAAGAGGGACGCTTTGAACTAGCCAATAACGGCACGATTTTTCTGGATGAAGTCTCCGAATTGCCCCTATCCACCCAGAGCAGATTGTTGCGTATTCTTCAGGAAAAGGAATATCAGCGGGTGGGCGGGACAAGAACCCTTCATTCCGATTTTCGTCTGATCACTGCATCCAATAAAAATTTAGAGGACGAGGTTGCACAGAGTCGATTCCGTACCGATCTCTTTTTCCGATTGAACATCTTCCCCATCCATGTCGCACCACTCCGGATGAGAAAAGAGGATATCCCCCTGCTGGCATCCCACTTCCTGAAGCTTTTCTGCACCCAATATGACCGGATCGAACCAGACATCTCCGATTCTGAAATGGAAAAGATGAAGGCCTACCATTGGCCCGGAAATATTCGAGAGCTGGCGAATATGATGGAGCGGGCAGTGATCCTAGGCGGAAATAAAATCAAATTCTTTGTATCGGGACTTTCCGAAACGGCGACGGACACTGAAAAAAGCCCTCTGACCCTACGTGAAATGGAGAGGGCACATATCAGGAATGCAATTGCCCTGACCAATGGAAAAATCGGGGGGCGTGAGGGCGCATCAGCTCTCTTGGGACTGAAACGAACAACCTTGATTAATCGTATGAAGAGACTGGGGATCACCATAGAAAAATCCGTTTGATATTTTTGATAAGAGATTGCTTTTTGTGGCTTAATTATTATCAATGCCTTAAAAGGAAGTTTATTTGATAACAAATGCAAAGACTACGCTAATGATAACTTCCTGTAACAAAGCATTTGATGATATTTGGAAAAAATGCTTTCTTTTAAATCGTAATGGTTAATTATGTAAATAAAAAAAGGCCGGTCAGATATAAGCTTGTAGACATATTCACCATACTCATGTACACACCTTTTTGTAAATTGATAAAAGTCTGAAAGAGATAAAAGAGGTGCTTTTTCTTTAAAGGGTTTTGCCCAACCAACTTTAATGGGGGTGAAAAAATGTGGGATGCTTCAAAGTGTGATTTATGTGGCGATTGTCTTGTCAAGTGTCGTTATGTGGATTACGACAAGGGCAAGGCCGTAAGCGAAATAAAACTTCTGATGGAGGGAAAAGCTGCGGACATCTTAGATCGGTGCATTACCTGTAATGCATGTTTTCAGTATTGCCCGACCGGGGCGGATCCGGCTGATCTTATCTACAAAATGCAGGAGAAGATCGAGACCAGTTCTATCGTCGTAAGCTTTAAGCCTTTTATTGACATGGTAACCAAAGCGTTTGAAGGCGGCAGTGGTGGCGGTCAGGTAATAGAAGGCGATCCTGAAAAGCCTGCCCTCTCCTTTGATTCCTTCGTGTTCAAACAGTTTCCGGAAGGCACGCTCGAAAGCAGGATGTTCAAAGGCATGACCGTGGTTCGAGGGAAAAAGTATGCTTCCCTTGTCGGCATGGGCCATATGGGCGGGGCGAGCCTTGCCGAAAAATATGGTCAAAAGGTGATTGAAGGACTGGCTGAACTGGGCAAAGATATCGTTTACATTCATAACGAAGGATATGTTCTAGCGCACGTCAAAGCCAAGGAGCTTGGCATTGATGTGCCCTATAAATACATGCACCTGTTTGAATACATGCGTGACTATCTTAAGAACAACCACAACGATATTACCAAACTGAACAAGAAAGTTGCCTACCAGCCGAACTGCGCCGTCAGGTGGATCCCGGAGCAGGATGTCTGGCTCAATGAAATTTTCGAGCTGATCGGGGTAAAACGCGTTTCAAGAAAATATGAGGGCCTGAAAGCCCTGTGTTGCGGCGGGCCTGCGCTAGCCGTAAACAGGGAACTGGCGATGAATATCCAGAATGATAACATTAAGGATGCGATTGATAACCATGCCGAGGCCATGATCACGATCTGTCCTATGTGCGATACCGTTTTGCGCGATCAGACCTCAAAGGCCGGTTTACCCAAAATATTTATTACCGATCTGTGCCGTATGGCCCTGGGTGAAGTATCATGGCCTGTAAAATAAATTATTATTCTTTTAACTAGTAGTTGGATAAAATATTGAAAAACATGAAGGATACTACGAAAAAAGAAACATTGATGAAGGAAATGTTTTGAACAATAACTTTTTCACATCTTCGAGAGTGGAAGGATCAGTGACCGGCTCTACTTTACTTAAGGGATTGCCAGAAGCATTGTCTATTTTGTAATGCCAGGATACGACAAAACCGGGGACATGGATAACACGGCATTCTATCATGCCGCAGCAGGCGCTTCCGACGGTGGTGAAACCCTCAATATAAAGCAGATTCCGATTACCGTAAGCCAGGCATCCTTCGGCAGTCACTTTAAATATTACAGACATTAAAATAATTTCCGTGCCGTAGGCGACATGAATGTGTTCAGACATAAAGACTCCAGGTGCAAGGTTTCCTTCCATGTGTAAGAGCATTCACTGATTCAATTATTGAATTAATTGATAAGAAATTCCTTTTTATGTGATGAAGTATATGAAACGCGGTTTTGTATGTCAAGGGAACCTTGGCCACGAGATGTAGAGTGTGCTGCCACTGAGCTCCGCCATTGCATATTTCTAACAGTAATTCACAACGTCAAGACTTTTCAAAGTCGTTTGTTTTGATGAAATAAATAATCGACTTGTCCCTGTTATCCACAAAAAATAGCTATTAATGAATGTGCAACATTTCAATCGAAA
>CAVQCU010000174.1:0-7336 GCA_963710995.1 uncultured delta proteobacterium | reverse complement strand
CGGGAGGAGATGCAGTAACCGGCCCCGATACAGTCATTGCGGCCATCGGCGCAGGACATCAGGCCGCCGACGACATTGACGCGTCCATCCGCAAAGCTAACGGTGAACCAGCTTATGAAAAACCGGCAATGGAAAAAATCGATGTGCCATTAATCATCGATGAAGACAGTGAAGAAGCACCACAGATGCCGATGCCGGAAATGAATCACGACACCCGCAAAATGAGTTTTGTGGAAGTAGAATTGGGCTTTAACCGTGAAGACGCCATTAAAGAAGCATGCCGCTGTCTGCGTTGCGATGCGGCCATTTAATTTATAATTGTGTAATGATAAGGAGAAATAATTTTATGTCAACTGTTAAATTGACTATTGATAATCGTCAGGTAGAAGTACAAGCGGGCGCAACCATTCTGGAAGCTGCCCGCAGCGTTGGAATCAAAATACCTACTCTTTGCGCCTGGACAGAAATAAAACATACGCCGGGTGCCTGCCGCGTTTGTATGACCGAAGTTGAAGGTCAACGCAGTTTAATTGGAGCCTGCGTTTTCCCTGTCAGTGAGGGTATGGTCGTCCACACCAACACGGAAAAAGTCCGTCAAGCTAGAAAAATGGTTGTGGAACTCTTACTGGCCAATCATCCGCAGGAGTGCAACTATTGCGTAAGAAACGGCAGCTGCGAATTGCAGAAAGTAGCTGAGTTTGTCGGTCTCAAAGAAGTCCGCTTTGATTACACCCATTTTCCCAAGGAAGGCATGATCGACCATTCCAGCCCTTCTATTGTGCGGGATAGCCGTAAATGTATTGAATGTCATCGCTGCGTGGCAGTTTGCGATCAGATTCAGACAGTCAGCGTTTTGACTCCGGCGCATCGCGGCAGCGATGTCAAAGTGGTTCCGGCGTTTGATTTGCCCTTGATTGAATCCAATTGTATCGCCTGCGGTCAGTGCATTATGGTCTGTCCGGTAGGCGCTCTTTATGAAAAGGATGATGTTGATTTAGTCTGGAAAGCGCTGCAAGACCCTACCAAGCACGTAATTGTTCAGGAAGCTCCGGCTATTCGGGCGGCGCTTGGTGAAGAATTCGATATGCCTACGGGAAGCCTTGTCACCGGAAAAATGATCGCGGCTCTGCGCAGACTGGGCTTTGATAAAGTGTTTGACACCAATTTTACCGCCGACCTTACCATTATTGAAGAAGGCAATGAGTTACTTAAAAGAGTTAAAGAAGGCGGAACACTGCCGATGATTACATCGTGCAGCCCCGGCTGGATCAAGTTCTGCGAACATTTTTATCCTGATCTGCTCGGTCATCTATCAACCTGCAAATCACCACAGCAAATGTTTGGCGCTCTGGCCAAAACATATTACGCGGAAACAGCGGGCATCGATCCGAAAGATATCGTTTCCGTCTCCATCATGCCCTGCACCGCTAAAAAATTTGAAGCTCAGCGGCCGGAAATGAACAGCAGTGGCTTCCGTGATGTGGATTACGTCCTCACCACTCGTGAACTGGGACGAATGATTAAAGAAGGCGGGATTGATTTTCTTAATATTCCCGACGAAGACTATGATGCCCCTATGGGTGAGTACACAGGTGCCGCAACTATTTTCGGCGCCACCGGCGGTGTTATGGAAGCAGCTCTCAGAACCGTTTATGCCGTTGTCACGGGAGAAAACCTGCCCAGCCTGGATGTCACGCCTGTGCGTGGTCTGGAAGGCGTTAAAGAGGCAACCGTTAAGGTGGGGCTATTGGGCGATGTGAAAATTGCTGTTGCGCATGGTCTGGATAATGCCCGTAAACTGATGGACAAAATCCGTGAAGGTAAAGCCGATTACGCCTTTATTGAAATCATGTGCTGTCCCGGCGGTTGTATTGCCGGTGGTGGAGAACCCATTCCGACTACTAACGATATCCGCGTACTGCGCACTTCCGCTCTTTACAAAGATGACGGTAAAGTCCAAAAGAACCGCCAATCACATGAGAATGAATCGGTTAAAAAGCTATACGAAAAATTCCTGAAGGAACCTCTGGGACACAAGTCTCATAAGCTTTTGCACACCAAGTATGTAAAGAGAGGCACCGATTTGCCTCATGGAAAAGATGAATAGTTTTTTCGATAAGATCAATTGATATTTAAAGAGGTTTGTTCCAACCGGGGCAAACCTCTTTTGATTTTAACATGTCGAGCTCGGTTGATAAATCAAAGTCATTACATATCCTCCGCTGGCGGAGGTGTCACGCAGTGATGGAGGTGGATAAAGGACTTTTAACCTGTAACTTGGATGAAAATTAAGGCATTAGCACATCCAGCCCCTTGTATTCACCGCCAGCGCAAAGTCGGGCGGATTTCCGAGGGGACACGCAAAGCACATTTGGAATAACTTATGACAAAAACACGAATAGAACATGATTTCTTAGGATCATTAGAAGTACCCGCAGATGCTTACTGGGGAATTCACACCCAGCGTGCGATGAACAATTTCAGCATCAGCGGCATAAAGGTAAATGCCGGCCTGATCAGAAGTCTGGCTCAGACTAAGAAAGCCTGTTGCCTGGCCAATGCGGAAACCGGACATCTACCTAAAGAAAAAGCTAAGGCTATCGAGAATGCCTGTGATGAAATAGCGGCAGACAAACTCTGCGATCAATTTCCCATCGATGCTCTGCAAGGCAGCGCTGGAACATCTACAAATATGAACATGAATGAAGTCATTGCCAACCGCGCAATTGAACTGCTTGGCGGACAGAAAGGCAATTACACAATTATTCATCCGCTGGAAAATGTCAATCTGCATCAATCCACAAACGACGTTTATCCAACTGCAGTAAAAGTTGCCGCGATTTTTCGTCTGCGGGATTTATCCAAAACCATAGCATGCCTGCAGGGCGCTTTTCAGGAAAAAGAAAAAGAGTTTGCTGCAATTGTCAAGATAGGACGAACGGAATTGCAGGAAGCCGTGCCCATCACTCTCGGCGCGGAATTCTCCGCCTTTGCCGAAGCTTTTTCGCGGGATCGCTGGCGGACTTTCAAATGTGAAGAACGCCTGCGCGTGGTGAACCTGGGCGGAACAGCCGTGGGAACGGGACTTGCCGCACCGCGATATTACATTTTTATGGTCATTGAAAAATTAAGAGACGTAACTGGACTGGGGCTTTCCCGCGGCGAGAATATCATGGGTGAAACAGCCAATGCCGATGCTTTTGTCGAAGTATCCGGAATACTCAAAGCTCACGCCATCAACCTGATTAAAATTTCCAACGATCTGCGCCTGATGAATTTTCTGGGAGAAATCCGTCTGCCGCAATTGCAGGCCGGATCTTCCATCATGCCTGGCAAAGTCAACCCTGTTTTGGTTGAAGCGGCCATCCAGACCGGTGTCAAGGTAATTGCCAACGACGGAATCATTACCGAAACAGCGACCAGAGGCACTCTGCAAATCAATGAATTTCTGCCTCTGCTGGCCCACGCCCTTCTGGAATCGCTGGATTTGCTGATCAACATCAATGGACTGCTCACCAGTCATGTGCGAGGCATTGGGGCCAACAAAGAAAAATGTGAAGAATATTTCGATGCCAGTCCCATGATCATCACGGCTTTATTGCCTGTGATCGGTTACGAAAAGGCCACGCAGTTCATAACGGAATTTTTTTCCCGCGGCGAAAATAATATGCGGCGATTTTTAGAAGAAAAACTGGGAAAGGAATTGATCGATAAAGCATTATCTCCCTATCAGTTAACGGCTCTTGGCTACAAGGATAAAAAATAATGGATAACACACCGAAGGGAAACCGCCTGCATATCGCGCTTCTGGGGCGAACCAATGTCGGCAAATCAAGCCTGCTGAATTTAATGCTTGGTCAGGATATTGCCATCACATCGCCCGTCGCCGGAACTACAACTGATATCGTGGAAAAAGCGATGGAGCTTTTGCCATTGGGGCCCGTTTTGTTTCTGGATACGGCCGGTCTTGATGATATTTCGGAATTATCCGGTGCCCGGCTGAAAAAAACGGCCAAAGTTTTTGATCGTACCGATGTCGTTATCCTCGTCACTGAGCCGGATACATGGACCGATTACGAAGAATCAGTTCTGACCAAAGCGAAAAAACGTAAAATACCGATGTTGATTGTCATCAACAAAATTGATTTGCGTAAGCCATCTGCTGACTATCTGAAATTTATGCAATCAAAATCCGAACGGATTCTAACGGTTTCCTGCAATGATGAAACTAAGCGCCAGAATTATCTGGAGACCTTAAAGCAGCAATTGTTGGAAGTTGTTCCTGCGGATTTCATCGGCACGCCGTCGCTTATCGGCAATTTACTTCCGCCGGGCGGTCTGGCTGTTTTAGTGGTTCCTATTGATTTGCAGGCGCCCAAAGGAAGACTGATTCTGCCGCAGGTTCAGACTATTCGTGACGCGCTTGATAATGACGCCATGACTCTCGTCGTCAAGGAAAGAGAACTTGCCGCAGCGCTGGCCAACTTGAAAAATCCGCCCACGATTGTCGTGACTGATTCTCAGGCTATACTCAAAGTCACGGCTGATGTTCCGAAAGATATTCCGGTTACCACATTTTCTATTCTTTTTGCGCGGCAAAAGTCCGATCTGACCATCATGGCGCGGGGAGCGGCGGCCATTGACAGCTTACAGCCGGGCGATAAGATTTTGATCGCGGAAGCCTGCTCGCATCATGCGCTGGAAGATGATATCGGCCGGGTGAAAATTCCCCGCTGGCTTCGGCAATATGTAGGGGGCGATCTCCAGATAAACATATCTTCGGGACGAGATTATCCCGATGATTTAAAAAAGTATAAGCTGATCTTACATTGCGGTGGTTGTATGATTAACCGCCGGGAAATGCTTACCCGCCTGCGCAAGGCCCAAGATGCCCGCGTTCCGGTTACCAACTATGGCGTGGCGATATCTTTCCTGCAGGGCGCAATCTCGCACAGCCTAGCACCCTTCCCTTCCGCACTTCTTGCTTTTGAAAATGAGATGAAAAACAAGAAGTGAATAGAATCATATTTAATGAGTTCACCTATTTTGTGCAGAGATTTCATCGGAATTGAGTATTACTGATTGAAAGAGAGTAATGACCCACTCATCCATGCCACACAGTTCTTTGAATTACCGTCCTCCAGCGCCGGAGCGTACCTGAATTGAGAAATAGAAAATGCTGAAGTGAGCCTGCTGTCAACAAAGCTTTTTTGGGGAATGGGTGATAAATCGCGTGAGCTAACGTTCTAAATCCTAAAATTTAATCTGTAAACCAAACTTTAAAAAATTTCATAAGACCTTATGCAGCCGAAATTTGGAAAAATTAACCGGAATGTTATTTGGCAAAAGGTCTATATATTTTCCCTGTTAATGTGCGCGACTTTGGCAACTGGGAAGCCGTTAAAGTCCGTGGCCGAGGCTAAAGTGTAAGCGCCAATATTTTCCGCGTAAAGCAAATCGTCAATTTGCAAATCTTCCGGCAGTTCATCAGCCAGTGAGATTGTATCAAAAGCGTCGCAGGTCGGTCCAAAAGTGGCACAAAGTTTGAGTTCGCCATTTTTAAAAGCGTGGAGCGGGTAATGCTGGTGGTCATAAACCTGGCCGGAAAAAGTATGATACACGCCATCATCGAGATAATAACAAGTTTTGCTGTCGCGAATGGATTTGCCAATAATTTTTGTCACCAAGGTGCAGGCTGTGGCCACCATAAATCGGCCAGGTTCGGCAATAACCTGGATGTTGTCTTTACCGAACAAGCGTTTAATTTCCAAATTCAATTTTTTAGCCAAAGCAGAAAATGATTTTACATCCGGTGTGTATTTAACCGGAAACCCGCCGCCAATATCCAAAACTTTTTTCTTTTTGCCCTCTTTATCCGTAAAACCAATTTCAAAATTCCGCAAAGCAACTTCCTTCAAAATAGAATGCGCAAAATTTAGCGCTTGCAAATAGTTGTCAAAATTATTGCATTGACTGCCCACGTGAAAACTAATGCCTTCCACATCCAAACCCATGCCAATGGCCTCGGCAATTAGATCCACGGCTTCGCCGGGATGTGCGCCAAATTTGGAAGACAGCTCCACCATACTTCCGGTATTGGGCACGCGAATGCGTAAAATTAGCCCTACGTCCGGCGCATGTTGCTTAATTTTTTTCAGTTCCTCAATATTGTCAAAAGTTACCAAAATTTTATAAGGGTTTAATTTTTTCAAAACTTTGAACGGTTTAATAGTGTTGGCGTAAATAATTTTGTCCCAAATAAAATCTTGACGTTCTTTGTCCGGCCAGGTTTCAATATTTTTATAAACAAGCTTGAATTCGTAAATTGAAGCCACGTCAAAGCTAGAACCAAGGTCAAACATAGTTTTAATTATTTCAGGATTGGAATTAGCCTTAACCGCAAAATACGGTTGCACATCCGGCAATTTTTCACGGAATTCCTTAAAATTGTTGCGCAGGACTTCGTGGTCAACCACAAACAGCGGCGTGCCGTTTTTAGCAGCCAATTCCCGCAAAAGTTGTTTCCTGGTCTCAGTCATGGAATAAACCGGAAGTTTTCAAATTGCCAAATGTCGGCAGTTGGGGTGCTGGTCGGATTTTCTTTAAAATAGACTACGCGGTTTTTAATGGGTGTCCAGTCCGAGGCCTTGGAAATAAAATTGCCTAAATAAGGTTTAGCACTATCCAGTACAAAGTCGTGCGGTAAATCATCGGGTAAATTCAATCCCCTTTTCGGGTTTTCTATCATCCAAAGTACTGCGCTGATAACTCCGAGCGCGACTTGCAAAGTTGTGGCATTTTGTCCTGGTGCCAGCCTTCTGGCTTCTTCTATGGAAAGATCGCTGCCTGTCCACCAGGAATTGTATTCATGGCCCATAAGCAAAGCGCCTAAGATATCCGCGCCAGTAGTAATTTCATCGCCCATAATTCTTAATTTTGGCGGCAAAATATAATTTCTGCCGCGAAGTTCGTAAATGGAAGACAAAGTTTCGTGGCAAGGCATGTATGCGTAATGCACGGTGGGACGAAAAACGGCCTTTTCTTTTTCCCAAACTGTAAGTCGATCTGATAATCCAAAAGCTTCGCCATGACGGATAACCATGCCCACAATTTCCTGGTCCGGAATCCAAGACCTGACCCAGGTGTTCATACCCATTTGCGCCAAAGCGATTTGGTTTTTTGGGCCATATGGCGGAACATGCGCCAGGTTCGGAAGTTTTTGCTCATGCGTACCCCAGCCCATTTCCGCTGGCGCTGTGCCTTCTTCCCGAAGGCCTTCTATGCTCCAGGTGCCACGAATTCATCCACTCCCTTGGGGTATTAGTAATTTGCGTGT
>CAVQCU010000173.1:0-5136 GCA_963710995.1 uncultured delta proteobacterium | reverse complement strand
TTTTTTTTTTTTTTTTTTTTTTTTTTTTTTTTTTTTTTTTTTACCTACTTGGTTCAGACGTATTGCTCATGCACCGGCAAAGCGTTGTTATGTTTCAATCCCTTATAATGGTGTTCAAGAGAAGTTTTGGGAGTATAAGGGTGAGCCAATATGGGATGAGCGAACGGGGCGTAAGTTTTTATCCGTCATGCAAGCGGAAATTGATAAAGGCACATTTGACCCTCGGACGTATCGCCCAAATTCTCCGCTATCCGTAAAAGAATTTTCCAAAGTCTGCGCTTGGTTCCACCGGGGCTGGGAAGAACACAAAGAAGATTTACCGAAATTCCATAAGTAAAGTCATGGACTACTTCGGCGAAGATCAGGATATTAGAGAATTTACACACTCAAAACTTCTATTATTTAAGCAATCATTAAATCTATCCGAAGCAGCAAAATACAATGTCTTAACAGCCTTAAAAACTATGCTTCGTTTTCATAAGAAAGATGTGCCGACTTTTATTATGCCCGAATTCCCTGCCCTCACAAAACCTGAACCGGAAACGACTGAATATCTGACCTTCGAAAAACAACAAAACATCCTGGCGGTAATCCCTGATAGGCATCGTCCCATATTTATTGTTATGATGGAATACGGTTGCCGACCACAAGAAGCAACGGCTCTAATGCGTGATTGCATCATTAAAGATAAGATCATTTTCGAAGATCGCATAGCGAATACGAATTAAGGGAAACGACAAAGACTGGCTCTAAAGGTATCCGGATTGAGGATATTACAACTAGGGCAAGGAAGAGCCCTAGATAATGCCTTGCAATGGCCTTCTTTTAAGGGATGGGTGTTTAGTTATAATCAAAAGGGGCTCTCATTACAACAATAAGATTCTTAATAAGATATGGAGGACGGCTTGCGAGTCGTCAGGAATAAAGATTGGGTTATATGAGGCTGTCCGACACTCTTTGGGGTGTCAACTAGCAGATGAGGGTTACTCGATAGACTTCATTCAAGACGTTTATAAACATACATCAATCAGGACAACAAGACGTTATGCAAAAAGACAACGCGGAATGATTTCTGATGCTCTGGAAAATAGAGGTAAAATTATTGAGTTTAGAAGTTCGTTAGAAGGTGAAAACAAAAAATCAAGTATTTGATTTTATTAATAGTAATTGGTACGCCCGGTAGGATTCGAACCTACGACCAACAAATTCGAAGTCTGCGACTCTATCCAGCTGAGCTACGGGCGCATTTTTTATATATGGGGTGAGTGAAGGGATTTGAACCCTCGGCCTCCGGGGCCACAACCCGGCACTCTAACCAACTGAGCTACACCCACCATTTTCGCCTTGATGCGCCTGGAGGGATTCGGACTCTCGGCGTAAAAACATCATCATTATTTCCAACTATATTTACTTACTTCTTAGCTTCCAAATTTGCAATTTCTTGTGTCAAAATGTGTCATTTTTGACGATTTTGGATTCTTCCAAAGTGAGCTAAGTACTTGATATATGGTGCGCCTGGAGGGGATTCGAACTCTCGGCCAACGGATTAGAAGTCCGTTGCTCTATCCAGCTGAGCTACAGGCGCATTTTTAAAAAACCTGTTCCAAAAAAGAAGTAGCCTAATATCCCCTCTGGTGTCTTTTGTCAAGTTCAAATCCTTAATTTTCTCACCTTACTTAACATAACCGGCAATACCCTCAAAGCGATATCCGTTTTTAACAACCTTCTCACCTCTGGGATCCGTGGAATAAAAATGATTGCCGGTGGAGGTATTATACCAGCGGTAAAGCTCGCGGGTATTGGTCATTTTGGAGGTAGCGATATTGCCAATGGCACCTTCCAATACATATCCCTGAAGGTTCTTTCCACCACCGTTAATATCATGAGAATAAAAGTGATCCTTTTTCTGCGCACTATACCAGCTATAAAAGCTTTTTGTCCCCGGTGTTTCCGGCACAAAAAGTCGAAATGCTATCCCTTCTTTCACATAGTTATTCTGGATGAGTCTCTTTGTTTCCATCTGAGGATCTGCCGTAAACAGATAGTCTTTTCCCCTCGAAAAGCGGTAAATATCAATAAGCCTGGATACATTATCTGGTAACTTCGACATATACATCAACAACCTCATCACCGGCATTGGTCTTGAATACAATACTATCTCCATAATAACCGGGCGCCAATCTGTCCAGTGTTTAAAGCAACGTTAAGATAATTGGTCTGGCGTGTCGTTGTGCCGGAACTCGGCAAAACGGTAATCCACCCGGAAGGACCGCGCATTACTTCTTTACCGGATATCTTTACGCCTTCGATTTTTAAATTTCCTTCTTTGTTCACGATTGTCACAATGTGGGGACCATCAACAATCCTTCAGCGAGGAACAATTCCCCCTTTATCTCTTTTAATGGCTGACCAATTGATGCCGATTCAACATATTCTCATCAAGATATATCGCTAAATTCCCTTCCTCCGAAAGCGTTACCAAATTAGCACTTACTCCTGTGCCGTTAAAACGATATTTGAGTATGCTGCCGCCACCCATGCTATATGGGTAGCCCGTCATTATCTCGCCCATTTGCCGCTTAGTTCGACAGAATCACGCAGATGTTCCGGTACACTATAATCGCCGCTTTCCCGTATTTCTTCATTGAGGAATGATATATATCTTTCTTTCTTAAATACTACTGTGTTTTCATTACGCTTGGATTTTTTTGCCTCGACCGCCCACACCAGCATTTCCTTACCTTTGTTAGTCACCATTATTTTTTTGGATACGGTTTTACCCGGGCTGACACTGCCCATATCCAACCTGTCCGGATTGAAATTGATCATCGGGCTTTCTTGGTTTGAGACTATTTTGAATGTAACGTATATAGTTCTGGAACCGCCGGAGGATGTAATTTTAATTGCTTCCCTATGTGTCCCTATGTGCAGATTCTTTTGGCAAACTAGTTTGCCCCTACCGGTTTCCAATTGCATTTCTGTCATGTAGAGTGCGGTTTTTGATTTGTGGATATTCAACTGCTCGCCGTCGGCAGGCAAAGTAATTTCGAAATGCAAAGAATCGGTCTCATCTTCCTGGATCACTGATATTTTTTGATTTCCTGATTTTATCCAACCTTCCGGACCGCTGGTCGAGCCATTCCAGAACTCCGGAACCCATATTCTTGAATGTAAATAATCCCGTAACTACTTCACCTGGACTAATTGGCCCCGCATCAGCCTCACGCGGTGTTATGGCCAGTACCGGCTGAAGATTATTCCTATTCTCCCGGCCGGCACAGGATTTTGCTGGGCAAGAACCGGCTTCTGCGCTGTCGCGCATGCCGGACAAATGGTCATAACCACAATAATTAAGAGAAAATATTTCTTTATCTGCGACATAAACACCCCTTTGATAAAATACCTATTGGCTGAATAGCTCAAAGATTAAATTTACGCAATATTTTTAAAATACTTGACATCTTCATTCAACAAGTTATAACTTTCGCACAATTTCCAACAACAGCATTACTGGTAAACTACAACGATCTGTTAATTAAACAATTATTTATGGATTTCGATAATTTAAAATATTGGATTGCACTAAAATCCATCCCGGGAGTCGGCAATGTCACTTTTCCGGCTTTAATGGATAAGTTTGTTTCACTTCCGACTATTTTTGCGGCACCTGCGGCACAATTAACAACAATTGCGGGAATATCTAAAAAAATTGCCACTGCAATTGCGAGTTTTAAAGATTGGGATAAAGTTAAAAATGAACTTGAACTTATTGATAAAAATACATTAATATAATTACTTATCAGGATGAGCTTTATCCCAAAAAGCTCTTGAATATTTACGACCGCCCTCCTTTTATTTATGTTCAGGGGCCATCTGCATGAAGATGATATAAATATTGCCATAGTCGGTTCCAGAATGGCCAGCACTTATGGCAAATACACAACCGAAAGAATCAGCCGCGAACTGGCCCTCAAGGGTTTAACTATTGTCAGCGGCATGGCCCGGGGTATTGATTCCGCGGCACACCGGGGAGCAATGGAAGCGCATGGCAAAACTATTGCGATTCTGGGCAGCGGATTGGACGTAATTTATCCTCCGGAAAACAAAAAATTATATGCCGAAATTGATTCAAAGCGGAGCAGTTATTTCCGAATTTCCTTTAGGCACACCGCCACGCCCGGCTAATTTCCCAACGCGTAACCGCATTATCAGCGGCATGTCCTATGGGGTTGTAATAGTGGAAGCGGGAGAAAAAAGCGGTTCGCTGATCACCGCCCGCCTGGCTTTGGAACAGGGCCGGGAAGTTTTTGCCGTTCCCGGAAGTATCGATTCCGCAGGCGCCCGCGGCACAAACAAGCTCATCAAGCAGGGAGCTAAATTAATTGAAAACATTGATGATATTCTGGAAGATATTTTGCCTCAAATCGAAAAAACGGCACCGCTGGCATGGTCTTCCGCCAAAAGCCCCGATGCAGTCGAGCCTCCAATTGCACAAAGCTAAGCGCAACTGAGCAAATAATAATCGATTTGATATCAACTAATATTCTTCATATTGACGAAATCATCACCGCCGCAGCCCTGTCTCCGGCTGACGTGTTAAGTTCTTTAATGTCATTGGAATTAACAGGTATTGTGGAGCAGCATCCGGGAAAATTTTTTTCCCGTAAAAATTAATGCTTTACAAAAGAGTTTCTTCCGTCTATATCGTGCGCCGAATCACGAAGGAGAGTTATTTATGGCAAGTTCTTTGGTTATTGTGGAATCTCCCACAAAAGTTAAAACAATCAAGAAATTTCTCGGAGCGGCTTTAATGCTGTGGCTTCGATGGGACATATTAAAGATCTGCCAAACAAACTGGGAATTGATCTGGAAAAAGATTTTGAACCGACTTACAATGTAATCGAAGCAAAAAAGAAAACCATCGATGAGCTGAAAAAAGCGGCAAAAAACGCCGACAACATTTACCTTGCTCCCGACCCCGACCGCGAAGGAGAAGCGATCGCCTGGCATATCTCGGAAGTTATCAACGCCAAAAATAAAAATATTTATCGGGTTCTTTTCAACGATTTCACTAAGAATACGGTTCTGGAAGCCATTAAACATCCCCTGAACTGGATTTCAATAAGTATGAAGCGC
>CAVQCU010000172.1:0-3347 GCA_963710995.1 uncultured delta proteobacterium | reverse complement strand
AAGCCAGAGCCAAGAAGGCGATTAAGGCAACGCCGGTAACACCATAAGTTTCAAAACCGTCGGCAGTGGGACCAACGCTGTCACCAGCATTGTCACCGGTACAGTCGGCAATAACACCGGGGTTTTTGGGGTCGTCTTCCGGCAGATGGAAAACGATTTTCATCAGGTCGGAACCGATGTCGGCAATCTTGGTGAAGATACCACCGCAGATACGCAGAGCGGAAGCGCCCAGCGATTCACCGATAGCAAAACCGATGAAGCAGGGACCGGCCAATTCTTTGGGAATGTAAGCCAGAATAATGATCATGAAGAAAAGTTCGATGCTGACCAGCAGCAATCCAACGCTCATACCGGATCGTAAACAGATATTCACGATGTTTAAGGGCTCGCCACTCAATGATGCAAAAGCGGCGCGGGAATTGGCGACGGTGTTAATGCGAATGCCGAACCAGGCAACTGTATAAGAACCCAGAATACCTACAATAGAACAGACCAGAATGATAATGATGTCTGATGCAACTTTTCCCTGTAAAACGCCAAAATAATAAATCATACAAATGGCGATCAGGATCCACAAAGCGACGAGGAATTTACCCTGCTGAAAAAGATAGGTTTTGCAGGTTTCCCATATTGTTTGGGATACGTCTAACATTGCTTTGTGTGCGGGCAGATTTTTTGTTTGTACGTATTGAATTATACCAAAAATCATGCCGATGAGACAGATAACAAGTCCGACATTAAGAATTGTTATTCCTTGCAGTGCGCCGCCCAGAAAAGAAATTGTTGTTAAATCTGGCAGCTTGATATCCGCTTCACCAGCAAAAGCGGTTCCGGCAATCAATAATGACATGACGCCGCTGAGTAAAAATGTCCAGATACTTTGTTTGTTTTGTAACATTAATCCATCCTCCTTTTTTAATTACTTATATTTTTTGTATGGTATTTAGCCATAGCTGTTTGCATACCTGATATAACAATATCGGCGGCAGCGTCGGCTGCCAATTGAATAATTTGATGGAGCTCAGCGGCTTCTTTCGGTTCAAATCCTTCCAGAACATAATCTTCAATGCGAGATTTATCAGAAGGTTTGCCGATACCCAGTCTTACTCGCATAAAGTCAGCAGAGCCGAGGCATGTAATAATAGATTTTAAACCTTTATGACCGGCATTTCCTCCACCAGTCTTGAGGCGAATTGTGCCAAAAGGTAAATCAAGATCATCGTGAATCACTATTAAATTACTTATATCCATTTTAAAGTAAGTAAGTAACTTTCTCGCCGCATTACCACTTAAGTTCATGTATGTTTGAGGCATTGCCAACAACACATTGATATCGGCGATTTTACCTCTATTCCAAAGAGCGTCAAAACTTTTTTGCTTTAACTTCACTTCCAATTGAGCGGCCAATTTTTCCAGAACCATAAATCCGATGTTATGCCTGGTAAACTGATAGCGACTACCCGGATTTCCCAAGCCAAAAATCAGATACATGGTTTGCTTCCCCTCTTTACTGCGCCAGAAAAATATTTTTGTTAAACTCAAGGGAAGCACTTGCTGTCACCCAATTGTTATAGCTATCTATAAGCGAATTATTTCCCCTTTTCTTTTTCCTTACCTTTTTCCTTTTCCTTTTCAGCAGGGGCTGCGACAGCTGCTGTTGCTGCACCTTCGGCTCCTGCTTCAGCGCCTTCTTCAACAACACCCTCTTCTTTCACAGGTTCTTCAACCTTGACAACTTTAATTACTGCAACCGACGCGATCGAAGCATCAGGCCTATCCAACATTGTAATTCCTTCGGCCACCTTCAAATCTCTTATTTTTATAGAATCGCCTATTTCGAGATTAGTTACGTCCACATCAATATGATCCGGAAGATCCAAAGGCAGACAAGAAACTTTTACTTCCCGTTTTATATGCTGCAACTCGCCGCCATTTTCCACACCAATAGCCTTACCGATAAAGCGTAAGGACACATCAATGATGAGCTTACGCTTTATATCCACTTCATAAAAATCAGTATGGTAAAACTTCCCGGTCAAGGGTTGAACCTGCAATTCTTTGATTAACGATAGTTTTTCTATTTTTTTGTTACCACCGTCATCAATAATCAATTTAATAAAGGCATGATTTTTTTTATCTTTATATAGTTTGAGCAGTTCATTATTTTTTACCGCCAATAATATATTTTCGGCAGATCGGCCGTAAAAAACCGCCGGTACAAATCCTTTTTGCCGCAAACGGCGGGCCGGTCCTTTCTTTTGTTCTTTACGGACTTGAGCCGCTAAATCTGTTACCTCCATTTATTCCTCCTATATAAATAATGAGCTTACGGAATCGTTGTAATAAATTCGGCGCACGGCTTCACCTAAAATCCCGGATACCGACAAAACTTTTATTTTTTTACAAGTCTTTGCTCGATCGCTGAGCGGGATTGTATCGGTGACAATGACTTCTTTAATCTCGGAGTCTTCGATACGCTCCAGTGCGGGCCCGGATAAAACCGGATGCGTACAGCAGATGGAAACTTCTAAAGCACCTGCTTCCTTCATGGCTCTGGCGGCCTGCACAACTGTTCCAGCTGTATCGATCATATCATCCAGAATGATAATTCTTTTACCTTTCACGCTGCCGATAATATTCATCACCTCAGCTTCGTTGGGACCTTCCCTTCTTTTATCAATAATTGCTAGGCTCGCTCCCAATCCTGGTTCGATCCCGCCAAGGAAGCCGCCGCCGCCGAAACGCTCGCCAACCTCGGCTGCGACGTCATCGCTACCCACACCGACAGCCCGGCCGCGTTGCAAGTGCTCGAGAAGAAGAAGCTTTACGGCTTCGGCCAGGGCGCGGACATGTCGCGCTTTGCGCCGCACGCGCAGCTGACCTCGATCCTCGACATCTGGGGACCCTACTGCATCTCTCGCGCCAAGGCGGTGCTCGATGGGACGTGGGAAATCAGAAGCTGGGTTCCATTGGCCGACAAGGAAGGCCAGGTGCAGCTCGGCCCCTACAACAAGGAGATGCCCGCCGCCGCGAAGGCCGCCGCCGACAAGATCATGAAGGGCTGGGCGGACGGCTCTTATGAAGTGTTCAACCGGCCCGATCTCCGATCCATCCGGCGAGTTAGCCGCTCGCCAAGGGCGCGCGCATGGAAGACAAGGACCTCGCCGTCATCGACTGGTACGTCAAGGGCGTCGAGGGCTGACAAGATTAGGCAGTCGGCAGTCGGCAGTCGGCAGTCGGCTTGAGGACCGGGGCAGCTTTTCCTCCGCCCCCGCGGGCTGCCAGCGGCCTGCCCCCCCCTCCGTACTGCCGACTGCCCCGGCACTGCCGACTGCCGTCTTTAACAG
>CAVQCU010000171.1:0-5924 GCA_963710995.1 uncultured delta proteobacterium | reverse complement strand
AACTTGCCGGTTATGGGTGCACATCCGACGCTTTTCACATGGCTGCCCCGCCGCCTGGACATGAAGGCGCCGCCCGCAGTATGCGGATTGCAATAAAAGATGCCGGTTTAAATCCAGAAGATATCGATTACATCAACGCTCACGGCACATCAACGCCGCTAAATGATTTATATGAAACTCAAGCCATCAAATTTCTCTTTGGAGAACACGCCCAAGAGCTCGTGGTTAGCTCTACAAAGTCTATGACTGGTCACATGCTGGGAGCGACGGGAGGAGCGGAAGCTATTTTCGCGATTAAAGCTTTACAGGAAGGCATCATCCCGCCCACGATTAATCTGGATAATCCAGGCGAGGGATGCGATCTTGATTACGTGCCTAAAGTTGCCCGGCGCAAAGAAATAAATACAGCCATGTCCAACACTTTTGGTTTTGGCGGCGTCAACGCTGTTTTATTATTTAAGAAATATAATGAGTCCCAAATTTCAGAAGCGTAGCGCGCTGAAATTTGTTGGACGAACTATCCTAGGAGCGAAGCGACGTAGGATAATGACCATTTCTTGATATACCAGGCGCGTACCGCTATGGTAAAACGAATCCCGCCAAAGGCGGAGGTAGTGAGACCACAATTTCAGAAGCGTATAACCTAAAGGTCACTATAGGCGTACTGAAGTTGTCTGGTCGAACTATCCTGCGTTAGCAGGGGTTGAAGACCCGAAATATGTAGAAATTAATAGCGAAGGAGAGAACAATTCCCATGTCTTTTTTAGAAAAAGTTGATCCGAAAGTCAGTCAGGCCATTGATCTGGAAACACGCCGGCAGGCGGGAAAAATTGAGCTTATTGCGTCAGAGAATTTTGTCAGTGAGGCGGTATTGGAAGCGCAGGGCTCTGTCATGACCAATAAATATGCCGAGGGCTATCCGGGGAAACGTTATTATGGCGGCTGTGAATTTGTCGACATTGTGGAAAGTCTGGCGATTGAACGCTGTAAGCAGCTTTTTGGAGCCGATCATATCAATGTACAGCCGCATTCCGGCACGCAAGCGAATATGGCCGTATACTTCGCGGCTGTAGCGCCGGGAGATACGATTTTGGGAATGAATTTATCTCACGGCGGACATCTGTCTCATGGAAGCCCGGCCAATTTTTCGGGTAAACTTTATAAGATTGTTCCTTACGGCGTCAGCAGAGATACGGAAACTATTGATTATGATGAAGTGGAAAAATTAGCCAAGGAACATAAACCCAAGATGATTATTGTCGGCGCCAGCGCTTATCCCAGAGTGCTTGATTTTCAAAAGTTCCGGGAAATTGCCGATGAAGTCGGCGCTGTAATTATGGCGGATATCGCCCATATAGCTGGTCTTGTCTGCACGGGATTACATCCTTCCCCCGTTCCCGTTTGTGAATACGTCACGTCCACAACGCATAAGACTTTACGCGGGCCGCGCGGCGGTCTGGTTATGTGCAAAGAAGCTTTCGCTAAAACATTGAACAGCAGGGTTTTTCCCGGTATGCAGGGCGGGCCTTTAATGCATGTTATTGCCGCTAAGGCCGTTGCTTTTCAAGAAGCGCTTCTGCCGGAATTCAAAGAATATCAAAAGCAAATAATCAAAAACGCTCAGGTAATGGCGGATGAACTAAAGAATCAGGGATTCAGGATTGTTTCGGGCGGAACGGACAATCATTTGATGCTGGTTGATTTAACTTCTAAAGGTGTTACGGGAAAAGACGCGCAGGAAGCGCTTGACCGCGCCGCCATAACTGTCAATAAAAACGGTATTCCCTTTGATACCCAGGGACCTCAGGTAACCAGTGGAATAAGAATCGGCACCCCCGCTGTGACAACCAGAGGCATGAAGGAAGGCGAAATGCGTTTAATTGCTTCCTATATCGCTGATGTAATTAAAAATATCAATAATGAGCAGAACATTCAGGCTATTGCTGAAAAAGTAAAAACTCTTTGTGCCCAGTTTCCTCTTTATCAACGAAGAATTAAGAGCCTGTAAACAGACTTAGGATAAAAATCAGCTTCGTGAAAGCGTGTAAATATGGCTAAAAGGAAAGTATCTTCAGCAAGTCCGCCGGAGAAAATTAATAAAAGGCCCGATTGGGATACTTATTTTCTGGAAATTGTAGAGCTTGTTTCTAAGCGCAGTACTTGTTGCAGGCGGGCTGTGGGATCCGGATTGGTGCGCGATCACCGGATTCTGGCCACCGGCTATAATGGCGCTCCCTCCAAACTTAAGCACTGTCTGGATATTGGCTGTTTGCGTGAGCAACTCAAAATTCCTTCGGGTGAACGTCATGAATTATGCCGCGGACTGCACGCGGAACAAAATGCTGTTATTCAGGCTGCGCTGCATGGAGTGAATACTAAAGGATCGACGTTGTATTGCACTAATCATCCCTGTGTTATTTGTGCCAAAATGATAATCAACGCCGGTGTTGTCCGTATAGTTATCCGCGACGGCTATCACGATAAATTGGCCGCGCAGATGCTCAAGGAAGCGGGAATTAGCGTAAAACAACTCTAAACTTTAGAAAATAATTAAGGTAGACAAAATCATGAAGTGCCCGTTCTGCGGTCATTCTGAAAACAAGGTTATTGATTCACGAATAAGCAAAGATGGCAAAGCCGTCCGTCGCCGCCGGGAATGTTTGGGCTGCGGAAAGCGCTTTACCACTTATGAGTATGTCGAAGATATATTGCCGATGGTCGTAAAAAAAGACGGCCGTCGCGAACAGTTTGACCGGCAGAAAATATTGGGTGGAATAAAAAAAGCTTGCGAGAAACGTCCGATCAGTATGGAGGCTATAGATAAACTTGTTGAAAATGTGGAGCAGGCCTGTCAGGAAGTTCAAACCGAAGAAATTTCTTCGACACTTATCGGAGAAAAGATAATGAACGAACTCAAAATGTTTGACGGTGTTGCCTACGTCCGGTTTGCCTCGGTTTACCGTCAATTTCGCGATGTCGGCGAATTCATGTCCGAACTGAAAGATTTATTGAGCAAGGGTAAAAAATAATGTTTACCGGAATTGTAGAAGGATTGGGCAAGGTAAAGCGCCTGACAATGAAAGGCGCCGATGCCGCTTTAGAAATTGAAACCGCAATAGACTTAACAGATGTGTCCATCGGAGATAGTATTGCGGTAAACGGCGCTTGTCTTACTGTCACCGCCAAAAATAAAAATATTTTTATCGCTGATGTTTCCGCTGAAACGCTGTCCAGAACAACTCTCAAACTTTTACAGGCCGGGCACAAAGTTAATCTGGAAAAATCATTACGGGTCGGCGGTTTTGTAGGCGGCCATTTTGTTTTAGGTCATGTTGATGCTGCCTGTCGAATTCTATCGCAGGCGCAAAAATCCGGTTCACTGATTCTGGCTGTGGAGATGAATGATAATCTGTCGCGCTATATTGTGGAAAAAGGATCGGTAGCTATAGACGGCATCAGTCTCACCGTGAACAAGCTTGAAAAAAGCCGGTTTTATGTTAATATAATTCCGCATACGGCGGAAAATACTACTTTGCTTGTGAAAAAAGAAGGTGACCTGGTCAATATTGAAACTGATGTTCTGGGAAAATATGTGGAAAAATTATTGCAAACTCCAAGGGGGATAGATAAGGATTTCCTGGCGCAGCACGGTTTTTTAAATAAAGAAGGATAAATACGCAATGGCAATCAGTACCATTCAGGAAGCAATAGAAGATATTCAAAACGGGAAAATGGTAATTCTCGTTGATGACGAAGACCGGGAAAATGAAGGCGATCTTTGCATGGCGGCGGAATTTATTTCACCAGAAACAATCAATTTCATGGCCCGCTATGGCCGTGGTTTGATATGTTTAACGCTCAACGAAGAAATAGCGGATAAACTTCATCTGAAACAAATGGTTCAAGACAATCAGGCGCGTTTCGGAACAGCATTTACCGTTTCCATCGAGGCGCGACACGGTGTTACCACAGGCATATCTGCAGCTGATAGGGCGACAACAATTCATGCGGCTGTTAATCCCCTGTCCAAGCCGGATGATTTAGTCAGCCCGGGCCATGTGTTTCCCATACGTGCCAAACGGGGCGGTGTTTTAGTGCGCACCGGACAGACTGAAGGGTCGGTAGACTTATGCCGCCTGTCCGGTTTGACGCCGGCCGGTGTAATTTGTGAAATCATGAAAGATGATGGCACAATGGCGCGGATGCCGGATTTGGAAATATTTGCCCATGAACATAATTTAAAAATTGTCACCATTGCCGATCTTATCGATTACCGGATGCAAAACGAATCTCTCATCAGGCGAATGGCGGAAGCGACAATCCCTACCAGTTTCGGCGGAGATTTTAAAATTATCGTTTACGAAAATGATGCTGATGACTGGCAGCACATTGCCTTGGTTAAAGGTGAAATTAAAGAAGATGATGAAGTGCTGGTGCGCGTCCATTCGGAATGCCTTACCGGCGATCTTTTTGGTTCTAAAAAATGTGACTGTGGCGATCAGCTCCATCGCGCAATGAGCATGGTGGAAAAAGAAGGAAAAGGTGTGATCGTTTATATGCGGCAGGAGGGCCGGGGAATCGGCCTCGTTAACAAACTCAAAGCTTACGCCTTACAGGAAAAAGGACAAGATACAGTCGAGGCCAATATTGCCCTTGGATTTAAGGCGGATTTAAGAGATTACGGCATCGGAGCGCAAATCCTCGTTGATCTGGGTGTGCGCAAGATGCGATTATTAACTAATAACCCGAAGAAGATTGTCGGACTGCAAGGTTACGGAATCGAGATCACTCAACGAGTTTCTATTGAAATAAACCCGAATGAAGACAACATAAAGTATATGAAAACAAAACAAAAGAAGATGGGGCATATTTTAAAGATATAGTTAGAGCAAAATTCAAACATAAGGATGGTAATAGACAATGCCGAAAATAATTGAAGGAAAAATCGTCGCCAAGGGAATGAAGTTTGGCATCGTGGCCAGCCGTTTTAACGATTTTATTTGCGGCAGGTTAATTGAAGGAACCATTGACGCTTTGATGAGAGCCGGTGCGGAGGAAAAGGATATCGCGATCTATAAAGTTCCGGGCTCTTTTGAATTGCCGCTCACGGCGAAAAAATTGGCAAAAAGCGCTCGTTTTGACGCCATAATTTGTTTAGGCGCCATAATTCGCGGTGCGACTCCGCATTTCGAGTATATAAGCGCCGAGGTATCCAAAGGCATTGCCAGCGTTGGTCTCGAAACAGGGGTTCCGGTGATTTTCGGTGTGTTGACGACGGATACAATTGAACAAGCGATTGAACGCGCGGGAACTAAGTCTGGTAATAAAGGCGCCGATGCGGCGATGACGGCAATAGAAATAGTTGATTTATTCAAAAAGATTTAATCCCGCGGTTTGGAATTCCCTGGCTCCAGCCGGGGGAGGAATGCCGTGTAACCTGCGGGAGGTCGCGTTATTGTGGGGAGCCTCTGGCTCCTGCCGGAGGGGGCTCCACTGCTTAGTTGCCATCACGTTATGGCAAGAATATCAAAATAGAAAATATGGTAATCTAAATAATAGTTCTTTGAGAGGTAAAGATTAAATGCGCGGGCGGAGAAAGGCACGAGAAATTGCCTTACAGGTTCTTTACGGTCTTAATTTTGTGGATATTGATGTGCAGAAGGCTTTAGATCTTTTCTGGGGTAATTTTGTTGCTCCAAAAACGGCTAAAGAATTTGCGGCATTTCTGGTGCAGGGCACATGTGAACACAAGGAGGAACTGGATAAGCTTATTGCCGGTTGTTCGGATAACTGGTCGCTGGGACGGATGTCCAAAGTAGATATAAATATTTTGCGTCTGGCTGTATTTGAGTTCCTCTACTGTGATGATATTCCGCCGAAAGTTACTTTAAATGAAGCCGTTGATCTGGGAAAAACTTTTGGTT
>CAVQCU010000170.1:0-15836 GCA_963710995.1 uncultured delta proteobacterium | reverse complement strand
TTGCAGATCGTTGCAAGGCGGAAATCAGGGTGCTTGGACCCAATCGCTTCGGATATCTGCCCGAAATCTGGGCTCACCATGCTGCCTCGACCGGGCCTTTCGCGGGAACCCGGGGGCGTAGCGTTGCTTTCGCAGGGCAGTGGCCTTTTGATAGATTTCGGTTATACAAGAAAGTGGCGGGGAATACGCTTAAAGGTTGTCAGCTTTGGAAACGGCTGCGACCTCAGGGAAACAGAAATGCTTCGCTATCTCTGTCATGATCCGGAAACGAAAATGATTTGCATTTACGTCGAGGGTGTTTCCGATGGCCGCGACTTTCTGCCGCTCTGAAGGAAACGGCCAGGGAGAAACCTGTCGTTGTGATCAAGGGAGGTCTTTCTAATTCTGGAAGCAGGGCAGCAGCCAGTCATACGGCATCGCTGGGCGGGCAGAAGGCCATATGGGAAGCCGCCTTGAGGCAATGTAATGCCACGCAGGTTGAAAATCTCGAAGAGTTAAGTGATGCAGCCCTGGCCTTCTCTCTATTGCCAGCCGGGGAGTACCGGGGCTGTTCCATCGTCGGTGGTGGCGGTGCATTGGGGATCGCGGCTGCGGACGCGGCGGAATCATTAGGGCTTGCCGTACCACGACTGAGGGGGGATCTGCAGGCGGCAATTCTGGATGTCCTGCCGAAGCCCGGCTCGAGTGCTACCAATCCGATCGATATAGCCAACCCCTTTGTCAAACCCGAACATATCAGGAAATTCTGCTCTGTGCTTCGCGAGACGAGAATATTGACGTCCATATCGTCATCCAACTCCTGTACCACTACAAATCAGTGCAGCTGGCCATGGGTGCAGGGAGTATAAGGGACATTACTCCCTACAGGGAACTGGCCAAGGCCTGCTGTGAAGTGGTGGACATTGGAAAAAAGCCCGTCATGCTCGTTCTCCTGAACATCAGGCAGGACGAAGATGATATCGAAATCGAGGAAATGATCCGTGAAACCCGCCGTCTTTTTACCGAGGCAGGCATGCCCGTATTTGACGATATAAAAAATGCGCTACGCGCCGTTGCATCGGTTTCCAGGTATTACCGCCGCAGGAAAAAGTTATTCATTCCATCATCACCATGAATAAATTAAGGAGAATATAACATGGAACGTCCTGATGAAAACGATCAAAGCTCAAAAAATAGAAAAGGTGAATAAACGTGATACAGTTGTTATTTTTTATTCTCAGGACAGAATTACGTTGCCACAATGTTTATTGGGCCGGAACGCATCAGCGAAACGCTTTAGAATTTATGAAGAAGCACATTCTGCGTCATCTCCCTTAATTTTTTCAATAGCATGTTTCAATGCCGGTAGAATTACAGCAAGATTTTCTTTTGCGCCCTTGGGGCTTCCGGGAAGATTGATTATCAGGGAGCGTCCGCGAATTCCCACTACAGCGCGGGAAATCATGGCATGAGGTGTGATAAGCATACTCTGATGCCGCATGGCTTCGGCCATGCCGGGAACTTCTTTCTCGATGACGTCAAGAGTGGCGTCCGGTGTGAGATCACGGGGGCTGACGCCGGTGCCGCCGGTAGTTAAAATCAAATCCAGTTTTTCCACATCCGCTAAATTTATAATCGCTTCTTGAATTTTATCTTTCTCATCCGGAATGATGAGGGTGTGTTTTATTTCAATTGCGGCGCCCGCAAGCATTTTTACGATTGTGGGACCGCTTAAGTCTTGCCGTTTACCTTGCGAGCCTTTGTCGCTTACAGTTATGATTCCGGCACTGAACATTGTGAAACTCCAATTATAATGAAACTCAGATATTACAAACATAGCGCCGTAATATCTGTAAGTTGTAATGAGGCTAAAACTTCAAAAGTAAAACGCATTGAAGTTTTTAAGCCGAATTATCCAATAGCCAAGGGCTATTGGAAATTATCCCGCAAAGCGGAGGGTATGAATCCTCAAATATCTCTGTATTTCATACCCGTGGTCAAATTATTCTTCTTTATCTTTTTTCGATTCAGCGATTATTTTCTCCGCAATGTATACCGGAACTTCCTCGTAGTGTGAATGAGTATACGTAAAGTTTCCACGGCCGCTGGTCATGGAACGTAAATCAGGCGCGTATTTTAATATTTCCGCCAGTGGCACTTGACCTTTAATTATCTGGTTGGAACCATTGGCATCCATTCCCTGAACCCGACCGCGCCTACTGTTTAAATCGCCGATAACATCCCCCATATATTCTTCGGGTATTTCTATTTCGATATTTACTATTGGTTCCAGAAGAATCGGCTGGCAATCCATCACACCCTTTTGAAAGGCCATGGAGCCGGCTATTTTAAAAGCCATTTCCGACGAGTCCACTGTGTGATATGATCCGAATGTCAGCGCTATTTTAAAATCTACCACAGGATAGCCGGCAATCACGCCTTTTACCGCCGCCTCCACAATACCTTTTTCTACAGCCGGGCGATATTGACCCGGAATAACGCCGCCGACAATTTTGTCTTCAAACACAAAACCGCCGCCGCGGGGCAAAGGTTCGATATCGATCCAGCAATCGCCAAACTGACCACGTCCACCGGATTGTTTTTTGTATTTTCCCTGAACATTGGTTTTTCCTTTAATAGTTTCTTTATAAGGAATCTTGGGTGTATTTAAGTTTACTTCGACACCGAATTTTCTTTTCATCTTTTCGATGTTGACTTCGATATGTACCTGGCCCATTCCGGAAAGAATCATTTCCTTGGTTTCAACATTGCGGGAAAATACGATTGTGGGGTCTTCTTCCGTCAGGCGGTGAATCGATGAGGCAATCTTGTCCTCGTCGCCTCTTGTTTTTGGTTCCATGGCGTAAGACATGATCGGCGGCGGCACAGCTACTTTTTTAAAAATTATTGGATATTTTTCATTGCATAGAGTGTCTCCTGTTACCGTTTCCTTCAGTTTGGCCACACCGGCAATATCACCGGGGATAAGCACTTCCGCCTGTTTCTGATTTTTACCTTCCAGGAAAAAGATATGGCCGAATTTTTCCGTAATCTTTCTTGAAGAGTTGTAAACAGGCGTGTCCGAATTAAGTTTGCCGGAATAAACACGGAATAAGGTTAATCTGCCTGCGTAAGGATCGGCAACTGTTTTGAATACTATCGCGGAGAAGGGAGCGTCTTCAGAAGGCTGCCGTTCTTCAATATCATCAGTTTTTGGCTTTTTGCCTTTTATCGGACCTCGATCAACAGGAGAAGCAAATGAACTGACAATCAGATCAAGCAGTAAGGAAATACCGATTCCTTTCATTGACGATCCGCAGACTACCGGAATCAGACTTCCGGAAGAAACACCTTTTTTCAATCCGGTATTTAAGTTCTTCGTCGGAAAGTTCTCCCGCTTCCAGATATTTATTCATCAGTTCATCATCAGCTTCAGCAATATCTTCCACCAATGAGTCGCGTAAGCTTTTTACTTCATCCTTCATTTCCGCGGGGATATCTATGGCTTTTCCGATTCCCTTATTGTCGCTGAATAAATAAGCTTTCATACTAATTAAATCGACAATGCCGTTGAATTTATCTTCGGAGCCGATAGGCAGGCAAACCGGGGTCACTTTTTTCTTGAATTTGCTTCTAATGCTTTCGAGAGCCGTGGTGAAATTGGAACGTTCCCGATCCATTCTGTTGATAAAAATAATGCGGGGGAGGTTGAATTCATCGGCCAATTCCCAGACTTTTTGTGTTTGAAATTCCACGCCGCCGACAGCGTCAACAATAATAACCGCATTTTCGATAACACTCATTGAACATTTTATATCAAAGGTAAAATTGGAATCACCCGGCGTGTCAATAAAATTAATTTTATATTTTTCCCATTCAATAAAATTTGCCGCGGAACTGATCGATACGCGCCTTTTTTGTTCTTCCGGCTCAAAATCCATGCAAGAGGTCGAATCATCGACCCTGCCCAATCGTTCGCTTTTTCCGGAAACAAATAAAAAAGATTCACAAAGGGATGTTTTGCCCGTTCCGCCGTGTCCGACTACCACTAAATTTCTCAGGGATTTGGATTCGTACTTTGCCATGAAAACTCCTTTCAATATCTCCTTGCTGTTATAAAAAGCAATTTCATTTGAATGCGCGCTTGTTTAGCTTATCCGGCAGGTAAAATCAAGACAATTTTAATATTGATTTTCCAAAATCATCGAGGAGAAGGGCAGGTAATTAAGTCGATATTACAAAGGAATTAGCTATTTTCATCATGTTGATTTTTAGAAAGCCGCGGACATTTGAATATATATTATGAACAGTCTCATGATAGTCTTACCCCCGTCATTCCGGCGAAGGCCGGAATGACGGGCTTTCTGGATGCCGGATCAAGTCCGGCATGACAATACTATTTTGGGATCATTAATAACTTGAATATATGAATCTTTTACTCTATAAACGCTCATCGTTTGCTAATATAAAAAAAAGAAAATATTTTTTCGGTATAATTCATTAATGATTGATTATGAAAAAGAGCTTAATCCGGAGCAGTATCGAGTTGTAATGGAAAAAGGCGGTCCGCTTCTTGTTCTGGCCGGGGCGGGAAGCGGCAAAACACGTACATTAATATACCGTGTCGCTCGTTTGTTGGAAAGAGGTGTTGCGCAGGAAAACATTTTACTGGCGACATTCACCAACAAGGCCGCGCGTTCCATGCTCAACCGCGTGGAGAGCCTGATTAATTCCGATACAAAAATAATTATGGGCGGCACTTTTCATCATGTCGCTCATGTCATTCTAAGAAGATATGCTGAACGTCTTGGTTATAAAATTAATTTTTCGATTGTCGATAGTGAAGATTCCCGTCAAATCATTTCCATAAGCCTTGCCGAATTAAAAATTGATACGAAACTCAGCAAATTCCCCAAAAGTAATATTATTGCCGAGATCATCAGCTTGGTAAATAATACACAAAACACATTGGAAGATGTAGTCCAATCCAAATATCCATTCTTTCTTCATCTGCTGGATGAAATTAACCAGATAGCTTGTCTCTATGCACAAAAAAAGAAAGAGCTCTCGGTAATGGATTTTGATGATCTACTAAATAATTGCCGCGTTCTTCTTCTGGCGAATCCCGATGTTTTAAAAAATATTTCCGACAGATTTCAGTATGTTTTAGTGGATGAATATCAGGACACTAATATCATTCAAGCCGATATCGTTGATTTACTGGCCTCCAGCCATAGAAATTTGATGGTGGTGGGAGATGATTCACAAAGCATTTACTCCTTTCGTGGCGCGAATTTCAGCAATATAATCAACTTTCCTGATCGTTATCCGGACTGCAAAATTTTCAAGCTGGAAACCAACTATCGCAGTACGCCGGAAATACTGCATCTGGCGAATTTAAGTATAACGTATAACGAAAAACAGTTCCCCAAGGAATTAAGAGCAGTGCGCTCAAATGGCATGCGGCCGGTTATGGTTTCCGCCCAAAACGTGCTGAAACAGGCGGATTTTGTGACGCAGAGGATTACGGAATTGATTCGCAGCGGTGAGCCGCTGAAGGAAATAGCCATTCTTTACCGCGCTCATTATCATTCCATGGAGATGCAAATGGAATTTGTCCGGCGCGATATTCCCTTTGATATCCGTTCCGGCATCCGTTTTTTTGAACAGGCGCATATTAAAGATGTAACTTCCTATATGAGGGTATTAGTCAATCCCGGCGATGAACTGGCCTGGAGACGTTTGCTGATCATGTATCCGAAAGTGGGAAAGGTGACATTCAATAAAATTTGGAAATATTTAATCAAGCAGCAAAATCCTCTGGAAGCTTTCTTGAAAAATGAATTCATGCAGATTGTGCCCAAGCAGGGAAAACCGGGGATAGAAGAATGCCGTAAAACCATCCAATTACTTTTAGAGATTCCCACTGGTGACCGTATGCCGGAAAAGGTAATAGATGTTTTATTAAACAGATGTAATTATCGCGTTTATTTACAGGATAATTATTCCGACGCCTCCTCGCGGGAAGAAGACCTGATTCAGTTGGGAAATTTTTCCGCCCAGTTTTTGCAAATGGAAGATTTCTTAAATGAGTTGGCCCTGCTCACTAATATGGCCAAGGAAGAGGGCGCAGGGGAAGAAGATGATGAGGACAAGGTGGCTTTGAGCACAATCCATCAGGCCAAAGGGCTGGAATGGTCTTATGTTTTCTTAATCTGGTGCGCGGACGGCATGATTCCGCTGCAGCGGGCGCTGAAAGAAGAAGGCGGCGAAGAAGAGGAAAGAAGACTCTTTTATGTGGCGGTGACACGAGCCAAGGATCAACTCTACTTGTGTTATCCTGCCTTGGATTATACACGCTCTTCCGGCGCTTTAACGCTTGTCCCCTCGCGGTTTATCAGAGAAATAACGCCGCTTTCAGAACACGATGAGCAGCGGCCGTTTGAACAATGGATGCTTTACGATTAGATAGACTAACCAATTCCGAAAACAAAGTGCCTCGGAATTGGTTAATCTATCTTATCCTGCGAGTGAAACGAAGCAGGGCGAGTATCATCTTAATCAGAAATGTAGTGAACTAAAACTTGCTGATCAAATTAATCCCTCACGCGAAGCGTGCAGGGATTAATAGTAACACCTTATATTTTTGTTTCTGCAAAATCTGGCTTCCTTCCTGTTGGTGAGCATTTAGGATTTTTTACGTATATACTTTTTTAAAACAGTATTCAATATTGACTGTAATCTTTGTTTGATGTATTCCTGTAAGCATACGATATTTCAAGCCATAATCTTTGCGATGCATCTGCACGTGGAATTTTATAAAAAAGGAGGTTTTTAAGATGAAATTCAAAATAGGAGCTGTTGTTAAATTAAACAGTGGCGGTCCTATTATGACGGTAACGGTAACAAGAAGGAATGACACTTCTTCTATTGTTACTTGTAAATGGTTTATTAACGACGAACTCAAAGAGGATTCATTCCCGGAAAAATCGTTAAAATTATACGTTCCGCCAACTGGATTAGTAAGAAGAACCTAGACAATTTAAATTTAAAGGACAGGGAATATGAAGCCGACTTTAATGATGTGCCCTATTTGTACACTCAAGGACCAAGAATATTATTATGCGGAACCAAAATACCAAGTTCATTGTTACCGATGCGGAAAATATTCGATTGGTCATGGAATCCTAACTAAGATAGGGGAAAGGGTCAAAGCTCTAAATTGGTTGCATGGATTAGAGATTTGTATGAACAAGGATCTGCTCCGCCAGAAATTACAATCGATTTTTTAGAGAATATAGAAATAAACCTTCCGAACTATATTCCTACACAAAAAGTTTTAATACTATTAAGAAATATTGCAAATAGAACGCAATTTCCAGGGCGTACTATGAGCATTGTCCCTGAACACGATTACCCTCTGGCTTGGGCGGCAAATGAAGAGGAATTGATTTACTATTTGGGAAGTTTAGTTGAAAGAAAACTTCTATTCTCAACCCAAAGCAATAATACAATCAGCAAATTGATCAATTCAGTTAAAAGCACTACGGCAGGATGGGAATATCTTGAGGAAAATGCTAAGGTGGCTTCTATCGGCAATCAAGCTTTTATTGCGATGTCTTTTTCATCTAATCTTAATTCGATTTGGACAGATGCTATTAAAATAGGCGTTGAAAATGCTTGATATAGTGCGTATCGAATAGACGTTAAACCGCATTCAGATAAGATAGATACAAAAATCATAACTGAAATTAAGAATTCACGATTTTTAGTTGTAGATGTTACAGAACAAAAACAGGGCGTATATTTTGAAGCAGGATATGCGCTTGGTCTTGGATTGCCAGTTATCTGATCGTGTAGAAAAGATGAAATTGAGAAGGTTCATTTTGACACAAGACAATATAATCATATAATATGGGAGAAACCTGAAGAACTAAAAGAAAAGCTATACAATTTTATTTGTGCCATTATTGGAAAGATTTCAAAAGGCTAAATTCTTACTAGACAGAATTCCGAGGACAGTATACTTAATTACTATCATCAGCGGAATAGATCAGCATGTGTTCCGGTGCGTTCAAAAATTATCTTGTTTTCATCAAACCGATAAATTAAAAGCCAATCCGGCTCCAGGTGGCATTCTCGACGATCTTTAAAGTTACCTCGGAGCAAATGATCCTTCATTTTGATCTCAAGCGGTTTTTCGCTTATCAGTAAAATAATTGCCGCTTTAATTTTAGATACATCACACCCGCGTTTTCGCATTCTTCTTAAATCTTTTTCAAAGCGGGTTGTATATAACGGAATAAGCATTAGATACCTAATTTACGAAACATATCCTTGGCAGATTTACTTTTCACAAGCCCTTTACCGGAATCGCTATCACTGAAAGTCTTCAGGGTTTCTTCATTAGGAATCTCTACAGAGAAAGGAAGTCCTCGTCTCATCTTTACCTGATGAAAAAAAAGATTTAGTGCTACAGTTGTCGAAAGTCCCAATGTTGCAAAAATTGTTTCTACTTCTTTTTTTAATTCTATTTCTGTCCGGGCATGGATTATTGCTGCTTTTGCCATAATTTCACCTCTTAAGTTCCAATCTTGTTGCACTATTTGTATCACATTTGAGATACAAAGTCAATCGGTAATTCGGGGATAATTTAAGGGAAAGTAAACTCAATTAGATTAAAAACAAGGTGTCACTAATCCCTACACGCTGCGCGTGTGGGACTGTTCGACTTACAAGTTTCAGTTTGTTTCGCTCCTGAAACTTGAGTCTCATCAGTGGTGCCCGTGCTTTGCTTTGGACTTCACTTCTTTATATTCCGCGCGCAAGGCAATATGATCCATATCTTCCATATCCTCCGCTCTTTTAACCCAATCTTCGAATTGAATATCCACGCCGAAAATGCCGATCATTTCATCCTGATCGTTGACGATGGGCGCGGAAACAGTGAAGCATAAAATACCGGTCATTTTGGAGATAAAAAAGTCAGAGACATAAACTTTACCCTCTTGCCGAGGTTTGATAAACCATTCCCTGTCGGATTGATCGGTGCCCACTCCATAGTTTTCATATTTAGCGCGATCGGCGATATTCGTGATGTTTCTGGTTGTTTTCCGGCCGTTCATATCAACAATATAAGCAAATTGAATGGATGGATGTTCATCGACAAAATTCTGCATCAATTGTTCCTGTTGTTCGGTATCCATAGTCTTCATCAGAGGATGTTCGATGATTTGATTGACCTGGGCAACGGCTGCTTTTTCCGCTATATATTTTATCTTTTCCAGTTCCGACATAAAGTATTCCGGCAGATACAGGCGTACTCTTTTTTCCATCTCTTCAGGAGAAATCGAAGTGATTCGGCCGGAGTCATATTGTTCTGTAACCCACTTATGGATTTTAGAAACTCCCGGATTCCTTTTATCCACGATCTTGTTGCCTTCAAGACTGAAGCGTTGATTAATCCAAAAGGCTATGCCGGCGTTGCCGGATTTGTCGGTGATTGTTGTAGTAATTGGCCGTTTTAAAATTTTGTTGGTATCAAATATGTTATAAATCTCTTCGCATTTAATGAGACCATCAGCATGAACACCGGCGCTAGTGACGTTGAACCCCAACCCGACAAAAGGATAATTATGCGGTATCTTTACTCCGATTTCCTTTTCAAAATATTCGGCAATATCGGTAATGACAGTGGTGTCAACGCCGTTATTGTTTCCTTTAAGGGCGATATATTCAATAATCAAACCTTCAATGGGCGGATTTCCTGTTCTTTCACCAAGACCTAAGAGAGTTGAGTTGGCAGCGCTGCAGCCACAGAGCCAGGCAGTTGTAGCATTAATCATGGCCTTATGAAAATCGTTATGGCCATGCCATTCCAGGAGATGACCGGGAACGCCGGCGTCATCAATAAAAGCGCGGACAAGCTTATCCACGCAGCGCGGCAGTGCCGCGCCGGGATAAGTTACCCCATAGCCCATTGTGTCGCAAAGCCTGATTTTAATATCAATGCCGCTTTCATCTCGGAGTTTCATTAATTCCTGAGCGAAGGGAACACAAAAACCATAAATATCGGCGCGGGTAACATCTTCAAAATGACAACGGGGAATTATGCCTAAATCCAGAATAGATTTGACAATACCCAGATAATCATTCAGGGCCTGGCTTCTTTTCTTGCCCAGCTTAAGGAAAATATGATAATCGGAAACCGAGGTAAGAATTCCAGTTTCCTTTAATCCGAATTCCTTAACTAAGCGAACATCTTCTTTAGCCGCTCTTATCCAGCCGGTAATTTCCGGATAACGCAGCCCCAGTTCTAAACAGCTTTCCACCGCCTCCCGGTCTTTATTACTGTAAATGAAGAATTCCGATTGACGGATTACTCCATTAGGTCCGCCTAGTTTATTTAGAAGTTGGTATATTTTAACAATTTGTTCCGCTGTATAAGGAGGACGAGACTGTTGTCCATCCCGAAAAGTTGTGTCCGTGATAAAAATTTCTTCAGCCGGTCTGATAGGAACGATCTTCTTGTCATTGTCGAAAACAATCCTGCTTACTTCACTGTAGGGAAATATATCTTTATATAAGTTTGGTTTATCCAGTTCTTTTAAATTAAACTTTTTATTTTTTTTATTTTTAACAGTTATTTTTTTTTCATTCTTGGATTTTACCATCTTTTTCTCCAATAATTTACTATGAAAAAATTTTCAGCGATAATTCCATCAATTGCTCAATGCTGACTTTAGAAGGAGCATCGGTCATCAAACAAGCTGCTTTCTGCGTTTTCGGGAAAGCGATTACATCACGTATCGATTCCGCCCCGGTCATGATCATGGTGAGTCTGTCCAGGCCGAAGGCAAGTCCTCCGTGAGGTGGAGCTCCGTACTCGAGGGCATCCAGCAGAAAACCGAATTTCAGTCTCGCTTCTTCATTACTCAATTTCAGCGCCCTGAAGACCTGAGATTGCACTTCCTTATTATGGATACGAATACTGCCGCCGCCGATTTCCGAACCGTTAAGTACCAGATCGTAGGCTCTGGCACGAACTTTTCCCGGATCGGTTGTCATCAAAGGCAGATCTTCCAGAAATGGTGACGTGAATGGATGATGTGTGGACATAAAGCGTTTTTCCGTTTCCGAATATTCCATCAGTGGAAATTCCGTAATCCAGGTGAAGGCTAATGCGTCGGGATCAATCAGATTTAGTTTTTTGCCGAGATTCAGACGTAAATTGCCCAGAGAGTCGGAGACAACCTTTGGTGTATCGGCGACAAAGAAAATAATATCTCCTTCTTTAGCGTTCATTGCCTTGGCGATGCCTGTCACTTCTTCAGGTTTAAGGAATTTAAAAATGGGCGATGTCCAATCGGTAGCGTTGACTTTGGCCCAGGCTAGGCCTTTGGCGCCGTAAATGGCCACAAAATCCTTCAATCCGTCAAGGTCTTTGCGGGAGAGCGTGGAGGCCTGTTCGGCTTTAATCGCTTTGATCACGCCACCGGAAGCCGCGACTTCCGTAAAAAGTTTGAATCCTGAATCTTTGACAATAGTGGTAAGATCCACGATCTCCATGCCGAAACGCACGTCGGGATTGTCTTTGCCGTAGCGGCTGATCGCGTCGGCGTAGGTCAGTCTGGGGAGGGGCAGGGCAAGCTCCTTGTCCATGCAAGCCTTAAAGATGGCTTCCATCAGACCTTCCATCATATTCATAATATCTTCTTCCGTAATGTAAGACATTTCCACGTCGATCTGTGTAAATTCCGGCTGACGGTCGGCGCGCAAATCCTCGTCGCGGAAACATTTTACGATTTGATAATAACGGTCGAAACCGGAAACCATCAAAAGCTGTTTGAATATTTGCGGTGATTGCGGCAGAGCGTAAAACATGCCTTTGGAAATACGGCTGGGAACAAGATAATCACGCGCTCCTTCCGGTGTGCTTTTACCCAGAAACGGGGTTTCCACTTCAATAAAACCGTTTTCCTCAAAATAACGACGGGTCGCGGCGGCCAGACGACTGCGTAAAAAAAGGTTTCTCTGAATCGCCGGACGGCGTAAATCCAAATAACGGTATTTGAGACGGACATTTTCCGAAATTTCTTCATCGTCAAAAGAGAAGGGAGGCGTTTTGGATTCATTCATAATTTCCAGTTCGGAGACGATCACCTCAATCTCGCCGGTTTTCAGCGCCGGATTATCCATGCCATCCGGCCTTTTACGGACTTTTCCTTTAACGGCCAGGACGAATTCGCTGCGAATTTTATGCGCTTCACCGTGAACACTTTCTCCTGCATCAGGGTTGAAAACTACCTGCACAATTCCTTCGCGGTCGCGTAAATCCACAAAAATGACGCCGCCGTGATCGCGCCGGCGATGCGCCCAACCCATCAGGATCACTTCCTGCGAGGCCATAGAAATATCCACACTTCCGCAGTAATGCGTTCTCTTATCTTTTGTTAAAAAATCAGCCAAAACCATTTACCTCTCTTTAATAATTTTAATTATTGACTCCAGCAGATCATCCAGTGGTATTGTCTGCTGATCTTTTGTCTGCATATTTCTTAATAAAACCTGTTTTTCATCAATTTCCTTGTCACCCATAATAAGAGCAAAGGAACTGTTTAATTTGTCCGCCCGTTTTAGCTGGCTCTTCAGGCTTTTATCCGCATAGTCCATTTCCGCGGATATTCCTGCGCGCCGCAGTTCGTTGGTCAGGCTAAAAGCTAATTTTTGTGCCTGTTCACCCAGCGTGGCAACAAATAAATCGGTTTTAAATTTATTTTTTCCATCTTCTGGCAGGCAGGCAATAAGACGTTCAAAACCTACGGCAAATCCAATTCCGGGAACTTCCGGTCCTCCGAGATCACTGACCAGACTATTATATCTGCCGCCGCCGGCGATAGCGTTTTGCGCTCCCAACACATTTGTTTTTACTTCAAACGCTGTTTTGGTATAGTAATCTAGTCCGCGAACCATTCGGGGATTGATTGCAAAAGATATACGTAAATCTTTGAGAAATGATTGCACCTGTACAAAATGACTTTCGCAGTCAGCGCATAAGAAATCAAGAATCGTGGGCGCATTGGCAATGGTATCGGCACAGGTCTCTACCTTGCAGTCGAAAACCCGTAGAGGATTGGCACCTGCACGCCTGAGGCAATCGGGACAAAGATTGTCTACGCTTTTGTTTAAAAATTTTAATATTTCTCTTGAAAATTCAAAACGGCAGTTGGGGCAACCAAGAGAATTGATTTCCAGTTGCAAATCTTTTAAGCCGGAGCTGGTTAAAAAATACATCAGCATAAAAATTATTTCAGCATCGGATTGCGGCCTGTCTTCGCCGAAAAGTTCGACATCAATCTGATTGAACTGACGGAAACGTCCTTTCTGCGGTCTTTCACGGCGGAACATCGGACCAATCGTAAAAAGTTTGGTTATTTGTTCAGCCGCGGATATGTTGTGTTCGATATAGGCGCGGATGACGGAGGCGGTAGCTTCAGGGCGCAGGGTTAAAAATTCAGAGTCCCGGTCGGCAAATGTATACATTTCCTTTTCGACAATATCCGTTGTTTCCCCGATACTCCGTTTAAAAAGTTCTGTTTTTTCCATAATAGGAGTACGAATTTCCTGAAAACCAAAACAGTTAAAAACTTGGCGGGCAATAGATTCAACTTCCCAGAAGCGGCGGGCATCTTCCGGCAAAATATCTTTAAATCCTCGAATTGCTGTAATTTTTTCCATAATTTATAACCATAATTAAATTGGATTTTTTTAACATATTCGGTTGTGTTTGGCAATGGAAAAAAATGAGCCGTTTCGGACTGTTTAGCTAAGAAAAATACGAATTGCCAATTACGAAGGGAAAAGGCGGAGATATTTTTTAACTAAAGGCGAAGTTTTTCTCACGAAATAATTTCAGGCAGGTATCGATGACGTTTGCATCATAAAGGATGCCTTTATTCTTGGAAATCTCATCCAGAGCAAAACTAATTCCCAGGGCGGAACGATAGGGCCGGTGAGAAGATATGGCCTCCACGACGTCGGCAACAGCCAGAATCCGCGCCTCCAGAAGAATAGCCTCTCCCTGAAGATGTTGTGGGTAGCCTGATCCATCCATCCGTTCATGATGCTGAAGGATGATATCGGCCACAGGCCAGGGAAAATCGATGTCCCTCAGGATATTATACCATGACATGGAGTGAATTTTAATTAAGTTTAATTCCAGTTCGCTAAGCTTTGTCGGCTTACTGAGAATTTCCGACGGAATAGATATCTTGCCGAGGTCATGAATGATGGCTGCGGTGCTGATGAAATCCTGCTGATCTGCCGTTAAACCCATTTCTTTGGCAATTGCCTCAGCCAGATGGGATACTCGCTCCTGATGACCAGACGTATAGGGATCTTTCGCTTCTACAATCAGAGCGATTGACTGTACTGTGGCTTGCAAGGTTTTTTTATCCGGTTATAACCTTCGATGCGTTCTTCCTCCAGCAACTTACGCTCGGTGATTTCATTCAAAAAAATCAAGGTAGCTGGTTTTTTGTTCCATTCAATAACAGTGGCATTATGTTCAACCCACTTTACTTTTCCATCCTGACTAATAATTCTGAAAGAATAAACAGGGGGGACGATCTCACCATTCAATCTCTTTATGCTATAATCGGCGACCATCCGGCGATCATCGGGATGGATAAAGCTCGTAAAAACTCCGGAGGTTAATGTTTCTTTGGAATAACCTATCTGTTCCGCAGCGGCACGATTGGCAAAGACCAACTTCATGTCCTGAGTGATGATGATGGCTTCATGTGCATTTTCCACGACAATACGATACCGTTCTTCGCTTTCCTGCAGATTTTTTTTGGCCTGCTTGTGTTCGGTGATATCAGCGTAGAGCGCCTGAAATTGCATCTCGCCGTTCCAAAGTACTTTCTTGCGGAATACTTCAAGGTAGCGGATTTTGCCATCCTTACGGATGATGCTTAGTTCATAATTTAACGGAACGTCCTCACCGCGTCGTCTTTTTATTTGTCTAATCTTGTATTCGGCATAGCACTCTGGGGTGTATCTTTTTTTGTGGGGAGTCGAGGTTAGCTCTTCAAAGCTATCGTAGCCATATATATTCAAAATCTCCTGATTGGCGTAGAGTGTTTTGCCTTCGGTGGTGACAATGCGAATTCCCAGAGGTGAATCATCAAGGGAATGGCGGAAATTTTCTTCACTCTTCTTCAGCATTTCATCCGTCTTTTTCTTTTCTTGCCGCATTTTCGCTTCGCGAATTTCTCTCTCTATCGCGACTACAAGCTTGGCTAGTTTGTCCTTCATCAGGTAGTCGTGCACGCCGGATTTCATTGCAGTCACAGCCGTGTCCTCCCCGATAGCGCCGGACACAATAATGAACGGAATGTCGATATTTTTTTCTGTACAAGTTTCACGGCCGCGGGCGCGCTGAAATGCGGCATTTTATAGTCGCAGAGAATAACATTCCACTGTTCCCGGTTAAGGGCGGCCTCCATGGCTTCGGCGGTTTCCACCCTTTCCCACTTTGGGTTATAGCCTCCTTTGTGCAACTGACATATCATCAGCTTGGCGTCATCTTCCGAATCATCAACGATTAGAACGCGAAGCAAAGTATTCACTTTTTCATTGCCTTTGTCTTCCACCAGTAATATTTTCTTGTTGTTGGACATAGAGCATACCTCTTAATTTTACTTTTCATTAAGACTGAAATAAAAAGTTGCGCCTTTGCCTGTCTGTCCCTCTGTCCAGACCTTGCCTCCGTGGCGATGGATAATACGCCGCACTAAAGCCAGTCCGATTCCCGTTCCTGGAAATTCCTCTTCATTGTGCAAGCGCTGGAACGT
>CAVQCU010000169.1:0-5680 GCA_963710995.1 uncultured delta proteobacterium | reverse complement strand
GAGACCGTATTCCTGCTGCCGGTTGGTGCGAAGTGCTCAAGCCGGTAGTGGGAATAAAGCCATACGTGGTGACAACTGAAAAAGGGGAGCGAGATGAAAACATACACATTGATAGGCATTGTCCTTATTGTGGTCGGAATCATCGCTCTTGCTTATCAGGGCATCACCTACACGACCAGGGAGAAGGTCGTCGATATAGGTCCCATCCAGATGACTGCCGATAAGACAAAAACAATTCCGCTTCCGCCGATCGTTGGAGGAGTTGCGCTTTTGGGCGGTATCATACTGCTGGTTGCGGGAGGCAAGAAAAGCTGATTAGAGGCAAAACATTAAAAGGTATAGGAGACAATAAAATGAAAAAATTATTTTTGGGAACATTGTTTTTTGCGTTGTTAATTGTATTACCTATTCCAGCCATGGCCGGGGTAAATGTTAACGTTAATATTGCTCTGCCTCCGCCCATCGTATTTGCAGGACCACCGGAGATGGTAGTGCTGCCGGAGACGAATATTTACGTAGTCCCTGACTCAGATGTTGATATTTTTTTCTATGGTGGCTGGTGGTGGCGTCCGTGGGAAGGACGCTGGTATCGCTCGCATTACTATAACTCAGGTTGGGGCTACTATCAAAGTGTTCCATCTTTTTATGCAGGCATACCCTCAGGCTGGAGGAATGACTACAGGGAACATCGTTGGAGAGGACAACAATGGAACTACCAGCGAATACCTCAGCAACAAGTTCAACGGAACTGGAAGGGCTGGGAAAAGAATAAACATTGGGAGAAGCAAAACTCCTGGGGTGTCCCGGGTTTAAAATCCCAAACGCGATCACAACAGCCGTCTCATGCGGTCCAACCAAAACCTCAGGCAAGACCGCAAGCCCGAGATATCCAGCAACAGCAATCCCGGCCACAATTAAAAGAGGTCAAGCCACAGCGGTCACAACAAGTTCGAGCGACAGCCAAACCACAGCAATCGCGGCCGCAATCTCATGCGGTTAAACAACAAGTTCGAGGGACAGCCAAACCACAACAATCCAGACCTCAGCAGGAAAAACCTGAAAGAGGGCAGGAAGAGAAACAGGAACGAAGGTAGGATGACAAAAAGTTAATTAGGCTATAAAAAGAGTCTCGTATCTATCCGGGGGCGTCGGCCCCCGTTTGTAATCGTATCACCATGTCAATCTGGAAACACTACAGTGATGCTCATTTAAAAAGATAGATTACGGGTCGGGAGGTGGTTGTTGCAATCACAAATGGCAATCTCGATCTCAGCAGTCGGAAGAATTGAGGATTATCGGATGAAAGTTTCGAGAATCTTCCTGTTAATTTTAGATAATGTTGCCTATTGATAACTTCCTGCTAATCCACAGGTTGTAATATTTAATATTTATACAACCTTTTAAATCGTAATCCTTATTCATCGCCCGTCTTTGTCCATTCTTATCTGTAGCAATTTACATTTTGAATATCTAGCAGCCAAGCAATTTTACATTTACAACTTGCCATTCCCCCTGCTGTACTGATAAAGTAATATAACGCACAGAGAATAAAATTTCACAGGATGGTATGAGATATGGATAGCAACGACGATATTAAACTACTCCTCGTGGAGGAACAAACCCTCTAGTTTTTTTCGCTTCCGGTAATCTTAGCCCATGAATCCCGTAGTGACGCAACCCGATTGAAAACTGGTTTTCCAGCGATAGTATCCATATCAACACAAAAATACCCAAGCCTTTCAAACTGATATTGGCTCCCCGGATCGGCGTTTTTCAGGTTTGTCTCAACATAACAGATTGTCAGGATCTCCAGAGAGTTCTGGTTCAGATGATTAATAAAATCTTCCCCTTCGCTTCCCGGATCCTCAATACTAAACAGCCGGTCGTATAACCGAACTTCCGCAGATACACACTGCTGGGCCGAAACCCAGTGAATAACGCCCGGCACCTTGCGTCCGTCTGCCGGCGGCGCGTTGCGTGTTTGGGGATCATAGGTGCAGTGCAGTTCAACCATCTCGCCGGTGTGTTCGTCCTTTACCATGCTTTCATATTTTATGACATAAGCGTTTCTAAGGCGAACTTCGCGTCCCGGGCCGAGGCGATGATATTTTTTCGGCGGATTTTCCATAAAATCGTCGCGCTCGATATACAGCACTCTGGAAAAGGGAAGCTTTCGCGTTCCCATTTCGGGATTTTGCGGATGGTTGGCGCACTCGAACTGTTCCACCTGGTTTTCCGGATAATTGTCGATCACAACGCGCAGGGGTCGCAGGACGCACATTGCTCTGGGCGCCCGATCATTGAGATCCTCGCGCACGCAATGCTCAAGCAGGGCTACATCAATCAGGTTGTCGTTTTTGGCCACGCCGATTTGGGCGCAGAATTTTCGGATAGCCTCGGGCGTGTAGCCCCGGCGCCGCATTCCCGTCACGGTGGGCATACGCGGATCATCCCAGCCTTGCACATAGTTTTCTTTCACCAATTCAATAAGCCGCCGCTTGCTGAGAACCGTGTAGCTCAAATTGAGACGGGCGAATTCGATCTGCCGCGGGCGCGAACCGGTGATCAGCTTTCCCACGATCCAGTCATACAGGGGACGGTTGTTTTCGAACTCCAGGGTGCAGATGGAGTAGGTGATTCCTTCCAGAGCATCGGAGAGGCAGTGGGCAAAATCGTACATGGGATAAATGACCCATTTTGTTGCCGTCCTATAGTGCGGTTCCCGTTTGATGCGGTAGATGACGGGATCGCGCATGACAATGTTCGGAGAAGCCATGTCAATCTTAGCGCGCAGAGTATGGGCGCCATCCGCAAACTCGCCGGCCCGCATCCGTTGAAACATGTCAATGTTCTCATCCACGGAGCGGTTGCGATAGGGACTTTCCTTGCCCGGTTCGGTGAATGTTCCGCGCTGCTCCCGTACTTCATCAGGGCTCAAACTGCAAACATAGGCGTTGCCGGATTTGATAAGCTCAACGGCAAATTGATAAATCTTTTCGAAATAGTCAGAGGCATAAAACAGACGGTCACCACAGTCAAATCCCAGCCAGCGAATATCGCGGATGATTGATTCCACGTATTCCATGGATTCGCCCAGGGGGTCCGTGTCATCCAACCGGAGATTGCATGTCCCCTGATATTGCGAGGCTATGCCGAAGTTGAGGCAAACAGATTTGGCATGTCCAATATGGATATAGCCGTTGGGCTCTGGCGGGAAACGGGTAGCGACACGCCCTTCATTTTTGTTCGTCTGTAGATCATTTTCTATGATATCACGGATAAAATCGCTTGAGAACAAGATCATAGATTGCGTCATACGTTTAAAACTCCTTCATCTCCATAGAATGCAAGTTGAAATCTATAATATTCATGGAAATATATCAAGGGCATAACTTCAGAAAGAATGATTTACAATTTATCTTCATACCTGCCACAAAAAAACTTGAGCGCAATCTTCGGTCGTGATATTAATCACCAGTAATTTACGAAAGGCAGAGTTTATTTTGAAGATCGCGACTTACAATGTAAATTCCATACGCTCCCGCATGCATATTGTTTTGCCGTGGCTGCAAAAAAACAACCCTGATTATTTTTGTATGCAGGAAACAAAGGTTGCCGATGCCGGCTTTCCCGCGGCCGAATTGGAGGCGTTGGGTTACCATGTAGTTTTTAAAGGCGATAAACAGTATAAAGGCGTGGCCATTGCCTCGAAGCAAAAACCGCAAAAAGTAGTGTTCGGCTTTGATAGTGAACCTGCCGATCCCGACCGTTTAATTATCGCTACATATAATGATCTGACGATAATTAATACCTACGTTCCACAAGGTCAGGAAATGGAAAGCCCGCAGTTTGCATACAAGCTGGCCTGGTTCGCGCGTCTGAAAAAATATCTCCAGAAGCATTTTCAGCCGCAAAATGAAATAATCTGGTGCGGTGATCTTAACGTCGCGCCGGAAAATATAGATGTGCACGATCCGAAAAGAATATTGGGACACGTTTGTTTCAATCCGGAAGTCTGGAAAGCGTACGAAGAAACTAAAGCGTGGGGCTTTACGGATGTATTCCGTAAACATCATCCGGGTGTTGCCGGTCAGTATACTTTTTTCGATTATCGCATCCGGGATTCCGTAGCTCGAAAGTTGGGTTGGCGCGTTGATCATATTTTGGCGACAAAATCACTTGCACTGAAGTCCAAAAGCTGTACTATTGATTTAGAATCAAGACTTGCTGAAAAGCCGTCCGACCATCTAATTCTCTACGCACAGTGGGAAAGGTGACAAGTATGAATAAAACGGAAGATATTGAACGCGTCAATACGAAAATTGCCGCTTGTTTCAGGAAGATTGAAACAGGGTTATCAGAGGCCAAGGACATTGCCGGACTTTTTGAAATTCTTTTTGCGGGAATAGAAAAAGAATTTAAAGTTCCTTATGTTTGGCTTACGTTAATGGATACTGTAAATAACAAGCCTATCATCGCGGCAATAAAATCTTCTGATGTTTTGCAAGACAGGCTTAAGGTAATAATACCGGAGTTGTTTCGCGAAATTCTTCCTGCCGGATTAAAACCGGTTTTAGTCAATAAGGATTTACAGCCATATTACAAATTATTGCCTTCGAATAGAAAGTATTTTGTCAAATCATTAGCTTTAGTTCCGTTTAAAGTGAATGATGAAATTGCAGGAAGCTGGAATAATGGCGATGCCTATCATGATCGTTACACGCCCGATATGGAAACCAATCTTTTACAAAATCTGGCCCAATCAGTATCTGTGCGCTTAACTGAGCTTGTTTCGGCAATTAAATAAAGGCGTCTGGACCCATTCGTCAAAAAAGTAATCCATCAAGCAGGCTAAATGATCGAAACGAAGAGGAAATATTATGACAAAAACCCCGCCGGGATTGCACGGGGTTTTTAAGAGTGTAGCTTTGGGGGGTAAAGGGGTTAGTTAATAAAAGTTTTAAGAGCGTCGACTACTGGTGAGGTAAAAAGAGCAACCAAAACAGCATATAGGGCAAATGATCCAATAGCTTCGCTCATATATAGTTGATGATATTTTCGTTTTAGAGAAATAATAATCAATCCGCCGATAATTAAACAGCCCAAGTGAAAGAAGGGGAAATTATCATTTCCGGTAACGCTGAATTGGGCATAACTAAAAGATGTTGTTATCAAAATTACGAAAACCGTTAGAAGCGTTGTTTGCACTATCTTTTTCATAACCTGATCCTCCTTATATAATCTAAAAAATTTTCCTTTTCAAGTTTTTGTCATGAAATAAGTATGCCAAATAGACTTGGTATACAATAATATTTTTTAAGTATTTAATATTAATTATAAAATAGTTTGCCCTGCTTAATGTTGTATCGATAGAGAGGTTTGCTGGACTTTTAAATATTTAAAGAAACGTTCAATGTTTTAAAGAAATCGAATAAAATATTCAATTTACAGGAGAAGGTTTGTATAGTTTTCTCTTTTTTGACCAAACCATAAAATTTACTTGACTGGTTTAGTTATCTCTCTACCCGGCGATTTTGAGGTTCGGACACTCCATCAGGCGTTGGTATAGGCAGATTTCTTCTTTTCGTAATAGATCACTTCGATACCCTTACCAACGCCTTTGTTTACCAGAATTGCGGCTACTGTCTTGGCTCGTTTCAGGGAAAGATCGAGATTGTAC
>CAVQCU010000168.1:0-32934 GCA_963710995.1 uncultured delta proteobacterium | reverse complement strand
TTTAGTTTTTCAATTTCTTCCTTAATGACCCTTTCAGCGATTTCCGGGATTATTTCCCGGGCAATCCTTTCAACGATTTCGGTTGCCCGTTTTATAATTTCTTCATTGAGATTATTTGCCGTTTGAGTATCTTCGATTACATCCACAAGAGAATGTATCTCGCTTTTATTTTTAGTGTTATTTTCATAACCACGGCCATCAATCACAATAACATCCTGATTATTTACGCTGTTTGTTTCTTCATATACATCCGTCAAATCATGAATAGTCGGATGTTTTTTATCTTCTTTTGCTATGGAATCTGAACCCATACTTATCTCCCTCAAATCATTTTGCTTAATAAATAATAAACTGTTGAATGATTTAATTTAGTTATCATAGTGAATAAAACAGTTCAAGAAATATATATTATTAAATTAGAGTGGCCACAATATAGAGCATTCTTATTTGTGCACCAGTATTTTCGTCTATATTAACATTATAATTTTTTTTATAGTTGACATCTTCAGGGTGTTTCAGGTTTAATAGCAATGTTTAAAAAATACCACTTCGAATGACAATTTTAGATGATGAAACGTATATTAATTACCAGCGGCGCGGAGGCAATCAAAAACAAGATGAAATTTAAGAAAAAAATTCTTTGTATCGGGGCGGGTTATGTTGGCGGCCCTTCGATGGCCATGATAGCCTACAAATGTCCTGATTATCGAATCACCGTAGTGGATACCAATCCTGATCGTATTGACGCTTGGAATTCGGCTCAACTTCCCATTTATGAGCCGGGACTCGATAAAATCGTTAAAAAAACACTCGGTAAAAATTTATTTTTTACCAAAGATATTGAGAACCAAATAAAAGAAAATGATATCATTTTTGTCAGCGTCAATACACCTATTAAAACATACGGTGCCGGCGCCGATATGGCCGCCGATTTACAGTACTGGGAAAAAACGGCACGGCAAATTCTTAAACATTCCCAATCATCAAAAATTGTGATCGAAAAAAGCACTCTGCCTGTAAAAACTGCTCTGGCCATGGGAAAAATTCTAGCTTCGGCAAAAAGCAAAATAAAATTTGAGATTCTTTCCAATCCGGAATTTATGGCGGAAGGTACGGCTGTCAACGATTTGGAAAACCCTGACCGTGTTCTTATCGGTTCTCATGAAACAAAAAGTGGATTGAAAGCTCGCGCGGAATTGATCGAAATCTACGCCCGGTGGATTCCCTTAAAAAAAATAATCACCTCCAATATCTGGAGCAGTGAACTATCAAAACTGGTCGCCAATGCTTTTTTGGCTCAGCGTGTGTCATCCATAAATTCCATCTCGGCTCTGTGTGAAAAAACCGATGCCGATATCACCGAAGTAGCCAAAGCAGTGGGAATGGACAGCCGAATTGGCGACAAGTTCCTTAATGCCGGCATTGGTTTTGGCGGATCGTGCTTCAAAAAGGATATGTTAAACCTTGTTTATCTTTGCAGCTACTATGGTTTGCAGGAAGTTGCCGCTTATTGGAAAAGCGTTGTCAATATTAATGAATACCAGCAAGAACGTTTTATAGCTAATATTCTCAACAGAATGTTTGGCACATTAACCGGGAAAAAAATCTGTATCCTTGGTTTTGCTTTTAAAGCCAATACCGGCGACACCAGGGAAAGCCCGGCAATTTATATTTCACAAAAACTACTCTCGGAACAAGCCCAAGTAATTATCTCCGATCCCAAAGCGCTAAAAAATGCAGCTATCGATCTTGAAGGTACAAAAGGAAATGTGAAATATATTGAAGATCCTTACCGGGCTGCCGCCGAATGCCACGCTCTAGTCATACTTACCGATTGGGATTTATACCGGACGCTTGATTTCCAAAAAATATACAGCTCCATGGTCAAACCGGCTTTTATTTTTGATGGACGCAATATTATCGACCATAAGAAATGTTTTGCCATTGGTTTTAATGTTTACCCTATAGGCAAACCGGCCTTGAGTCATTTTAAAAATTAATTCCATTTCTAAAGGAATTTTTCGTCATACTGGCCAAAATTCTCGACGTGGGATAGTCCCGCATCCCTGCCAACTATGTTGGCGGGATTGTTCCTCTTGCGCTTTGAGCTTCACCATTCGTTCTCAGCGAGAGTCATAATCGCTTCGTTCCTGGGATAATTTCCAATAGCGTTTAGCTATTGGAAAATTCTCTAAAAAACTTCAATGCGCCTATAGTGACCTTTAGGTTATTTGCTTTTGAAGTTTAAGACTCATGACGACTAACGTTTCCTATAGTCAGCGAGTCTCATGAAATAAAGTCGAAGGCGTTTTTTATTAGTTTAATTTCGTTTCCGGAAGGCAACATTGTTATAGCCACTACATCAAATCGTGCGCCGGTAGCGGTTATATTTTTTTTTGCAAATACCACGATGCCAGTTGAGACATCTTCTTTTGCTTTCTTATTCCCACAGCTTGTTCCGGATAGCCCAATTCTATGGAATTTCTGGTCTTAACTTCAATAAAGACAAGTTCGCCTTTTTCGTGCGCAATAATGTCTATTTCTCCCAAAATGCACCGAAAATTTATTTCATTTATCCGGTAACCTTTTTTTTAGAAAAGACGCCGCGATTTTCTCACCTTTTTTTCCAGTAGTAATTTTCGCCGTATCTTTCATTTCAAATAGTGAATTCAAGAGTGGTCTGGTTTAAATTTTTGATATGAAATGATTTACGATGAATCTTACACATACCGAATTTTTTAATGGCACCGCAATGTTCCTTCGTTCCATAACCCTTGTTTTGCCGAAAATTGTATTGGGGAAATTGGCGATGATATATTTCCATAATCCTGTCGCGGGATACTTTGGCAATAATTGATGCCGCAGCGATAGAAATGCTGCGAGCGTCTCCTTTTACCAATGGTTTTTGCGGAGTGAGGATAGGAATACAATGAAGACCGTCTATTAAAAGAAAATCGGGAGAAGTGGAAAGTTCCAGAACTGCTTCGCGCATGGCTTGAAGTGTTGCTCTCAGGATATTAAGTCGATCGATTATATCCGCATCGACAACTCCCATACCAACCGCCACAGCTTCACTCTTAATTACTTCGTAGAGTTCTTCTCTTTTGCGTGCTGAAAGTTGTTTGGAGTCGTTTATTTCGACATTTACGTAATCAGGCGGAAAAATTACGGCTGCGGCCACAACCGGTCCGGCCAGCGGCCCCCTACCCGCCTCATCAATGCCAGCAATGAGCTGGTAGCCTTCTTGATACGCAATTTTTTCAAAAGTGTCCATCGAAAAAATGAAGGAATAACTCCTTCCCGTTTCTGCAAGTCTGCTATCCCAAGCTAGGCATTCAAACTAAATATTTTTGAATTTAATATAAAAATTTATTGTGAAACTCCAATTCCAAAAGTGAAGCGTATTAGAATTGGTAAGTTGAACAATCACACGAATCGGAATGTACAAAATACCCCGCAGATTGCTACAAGATGTTTCCAATGCTTGATTTAGGGTTCATACTCGTGATTATTGTTTTGTTGCTTCCTTAATCCTTGCTTTTTTGCCTCTCAGGTTTCTCAAATAATAGAGACGTGATCTGCGCACCTTTCCTTTGCTAACGACTTCAATCTGGTCAATAATCGGTGAATGCAAAGGAAATGTCCTTTCTACACCGACACCGTAAGAAATTTTTCTCACTGTAAAATTGGCCCGGCTATTACCGCGTCTTTTACGGATTACAACTCCTTCAAACGCTTGAATCCTCTGTTTTTGGCCTTCAATGATGCGCACATGTACTTTTACCGTATCACCAGTTTTGAAACCTGGAATATCCCCTCTCATGTATTCTTTTTCAATCATTTCTATAACATTCATTTATATTTCCTCCTGTAATCCTTGCATTATATATAATACATTTTAAACACTCATGACTCGATCTAAGACAATCGCCACTGCTGACCGCACCGCAAGATGATTAAAATTGCCTTGACCTCTTATCGGCTCTAACCGATAATCTGCCGTGTTTACCACTTCAGCAGCAATACCCGATCCTGTGCCGAAAATAAGAACATAAGTTAAATTGCTGTAATGCAGCATCTCTCTCAGTTCAGTAAATTTTAAAAGATCACCTTCAAAACTAGCGCCGGTAACGATAGTTTGTGGCACACATACTGATTCTTGTGCAATATCAGATAATACATCCGGCAAGCTTTCCTTTATCCGGATTGATTCAAAAGCGGCTTGCCGGAATTTATTGTAATTTGCTCCGTAACCTTCCCGCCAATGGCTGATAATTTCTTGCGCCAAATTCCGCTGTTCCAATATAGGATTGACTATATAAAATCCTTGTGCTCTGTACGTTTTGGCAAGTCTGGCAATATCGTGAATGTCCATATTAGCAATGGCTGTAGTTACGATCTTACCTTCTTTATTATACACCGGATAATGTAAAAGAACTATGTAAAGCATTAACGCTTTTCCGTATTTTATATACCTTAATAGAAAATAGTTTCCGTATGAACCTTCACTTTCCGTATCGCTTCGCTCACGGGATAATTCGCTCTAGGATTTTCTGTTTCGGAAAAACCCAGGCTCATTAGTTTTCAGCGAGTGTCATTGAAAAAGTTGCCTTAACTATCTCAAAAAATGCTGAAAATCAAGTCTTTATATATCTTCCTGTTTTATTTTTTCCAGAATTTTTTTATCTTCGGCTAAAAGTTTAATTTTTTTCAGCAAATCCGGCCGGCGTTGATATGTCCTTCTAAGCGATTCGCGCTTGTGCCACAGTTCAATTTGCGCATGGTTTCCGGAGAGTAAAACATCAGGCACCTTCCAACCCTTATATTCCGCAGGCCTCGTATATTGAGGATATTCCAAAAGGTTATGAGAAAAAGATTCACCAAGAGTTGATTCAGGATTTCCCAAGACATCAGGAATAAGCCGGGAAACAGCATCAATTAAAACTAACGCGGCCAGTTCTCCTCCGGTTAAAATATAATCACCGATTGATATTTCCCAATCAACTAAATGTTCCCTTATCCTTTCATCCACGCCTTCATAACGGCCGCAAATAATGATTATCTGTTTTTTTTCTGCCAGCTGGGCCGCAATTTTTTGATTAAAAGTTTTTCCCTGAGGTGTCATCAGCACTACCAGGGAATCATCCTCAGGGCTCCTGATCGCTGCCAGCGCCTTTTCCACGGGTTCTACTTTCATGACCATCCCGCAGCCTCCGCCGTAAGGAGCGTCATCAGTCATCTTATGCTTATCATCCGCCCAATTACGTATATCGTGCAGACAAATATTTAAAATACTTTTTTCTTGAGCTTTCTTGAGCAGACTGAAATTGAGGGGAGACGCAAACATCTCGGGAAAAATGGAAAGGACGTCAAATTTAATCACTTTTTACAACCCTTCCAGCAATCTTACTATCATAACACGGTGATTTACGTCTATCTTCCGGATTACATCGGCAATAGCAGGGAGAAGTATCTCTCTTTCTTCTCCCTTACAGACATAAACATCATTGCTGCCTGTGGGAAAAACTGATTCTATTTTGCCTATATATTTATCGTCTTCATTGTAAACATCAAGTCCAATAATATCCCGCCAGTAATATTCTCCCTCCGGCAGTTTTTCTTGCATACCTTTCGGCAAAAAAACCTTACAGCCAACTAACGCCTGCGCTGATTCCACATCCGGTATGCCTTCCAGTTCGACAAATAAAATTTTGCCGGATACATCAATTTTTCTGAGGACAAAACATTTTTTTTGCCCTGAACTTATTTCAATATAAACAAACTCAAGTTCAGTAAAAGCATTATTTGTCTCCACACAACATAAAACTTTCAGACAACCCCGGAGACCGCGAGTTTTTACAATCTCCCCAATTGCAAAGAGATCCATTTTTTGCCTATTCAATAATTTCTAAAACTGCCCGTTTATGTATCTTCGCCGAAGCGGCGCTTAAAATCATCCGAATAGCCTTGGCAGTTCTACCCTGTTTTCCAATTACTTTACCCAAATCTTCTTTTGCCACACGCAATTCAATTACAGATGTTTGTTCGCCGATGATTTCAGTTACTTCAACCTTATCCGGAATATCTACCAAAGCCTGAGCTATATACTTGATTAACTCCTTCATCGCCATAACCTCCACTGATTTTGATTAATTTTTTAGAAATCATTTTATCAATTGTAATTTCAACGCCTAAACGATATGTGGACATATAAAAATTTCCGTTATCCTGCCCATAAAATGATCAAAACCACAAAGCTGTCTTATTTGATTCTGGCTTCAATACCTTTAGTTTTCAGCAAATTAGCTACCGTCAGGGTTGCTTTGGCGCCCTTAGCCAACCAGTCACGTACACGTGCTTCTTTAACTATAATTTCTGCTGGATTTTTTTTCGGATCGTAATTACCTAAAATTTCCAAGAACTTACCATCCCGGGGAAAATCGGTATCCGCTGCCACAATACGATAAAAAGGTTTGCTTCTCGCACCTATACGAGTTAGTCTAATTTTAACAGCCATTGATCTTAAATAATACCTCCTTAAAATGATAATTAATTTACGAATTTTTTTTATCACAGTTTTTTCTATATTAAAAGGGAAAATTCCGCATCAGCGATTTAATGCCATCTTTTTTATTAAATTTTTTCATCATTTTCTTAATTTCCGTATAATTTTTCAATAAACGGTTTACGTTTTGAACGGATGTTCCGCTGCCTAAGGCAATTCTTTTACGCCTGCGGCCATCAATAATCAGATAGTTATAGCGCTCTTCTTTTGTCATAGAATCAATGATCGCGGTCACTCTAGTCAATTCCTTATTATCAGGCTCCATATCTTTAAGCGCTTTCATTTTGCCCAAGCCCGGAATCATACCTAAAATATCTTTCATTGATCCCATTTTTTTAATTTGAGTTAATTGATTACGGAAATCTTCCAGTGAAAAATTATTCTTCCTGATACTTTTTTCTAGTTGAATCGCTGTCTTTTCATCAATATTAGCTTGTGCTTTTTCCACTAAAGTCAGGATATCGCCCATGCCCAGAATGCGAGAGGCCATTCTTTCCGGATGAAATACTTCGAGGTTTTCGATTTTTTCACCTATACCAACAAACTTTATAGGTTTTCCAATAACTGATTTGAGGGATAGCGCCGCGCCGCCTCGCGCATCACCATCCATTTTAGTCATAATGACGCCATCTATACCGATAATTTCATTAAATTTACTGCCGACATTGACGGCATCTTGTCCCGTCATCGCATCAGCAACATAAATAATTTCCGCAGGGTTGACTTTTTCTTTAATATTTTTGAGTTCTTCCATCAAGAGGTCATCAATGTGTAATCTTCCCGCAGTATCAATAATGATCACTTCATAACCATTTCTTTTGGCCTGTTCGACTGCCTGAACACAAATTTCTACAGGGTCTTTAAGACCATTGCCTTCAAAGACACCCGCGTTAATCTGTTTTCCCAGCACGGCCAGTTGCTCGATGGCGGCAGGCCGGTAAACGTCTGCCGATACAAGGAAAACCTTTTTTTGTTCTTTTGATAACAAAAGGGCCAGCTTGGCGGCAGTTGTTGTTTTTCCACAGCCCTGTAAACCGACAAGCATGATCGGGGCAGGAATCCGGGCGCCGAACTTAATATTTGCGCTAACACCTCCCATAAGATCAACCAAACGGTCATGAACAATTTTTACTATTTGCTGGCCGGGAGTAATGCTGTCGAGAACTTCTTTACCGATTGCCCGCATCCGGATATCTTCGATAAAATCTTTAGCCACCTTGAAATTAACATCGGCTTCTAAAAGAGCTATGCGGATTTCCTTGAGCGAAGCATTGACATTCTCCTCATTTAAAATTCCGCGGCCCTTTAGTTTCTTAAAAATATTTTCTAATTTTTCAGATAGATTTTCAAACATAGTTAAGTGACCTGATATATTTTTTTAGTTTTTCTTCGCCTTATTATCAAAACGTTTGATAATACAATTTGTTCCTGTTTTTTGGGAAATTTTTAGCGCGGCTTCCTGAGCCTGAACTTTATTTTCGAAACCGGAAACAATCACGCGAAAAAAAATCCCTTTTCCTGGAATCTCAACTTTAATGACTTGTGATAAAAAACCTAATGACGCTATTTTTTTATTCATTTTATTTGCTTCAGTTTTGTCCTTCAAAGAAGCGGCTTGAATTATGAATTTCTGCGTGTTGGAAGCAACAGACGGCGCAACCTCTTTTGCTTTAAGTTCGCCCTTCTCCGTAGTTTTTTCATTTACCGGTACTGTCGGGTTTTGAGTTTCTACATTAAAATTGCCGGCAACGGTTTCTTCCCCATTTTGGGGCGGGAAAGATACTGGTTGTTTCTCCGGCACCGGCTGTTCTTTTGGAATACCTTTTTTACTGGTCAAGTCATTGTAAAATGTCAGATCAATATTTTCCTGAGTTTGACCTGGCCAGTTTTTATTATCCGGTTCGCTTCGGGCAGCCCTGATTTTAGCCGGCTGCCAGACCAGCGCTAATACTTTTTGGGGAAGCGCGGCAATTTTATCCGGATAAGTATCAATATTTTTTCCAACATCAACACCAAACAAAAAAGCCGTGCATAAAAGAACGGCCATTCCGACAACGATGATGATTAATCCCGCTTTCCCTACTTTTAATTCAAAGTTCTTAATGTTTCCGGACTTCATCTATTCTACTTTGGAATTATTATTTATACCAATTCTAAATAAAAGCGCTCTCTTTGTTGGCGTCGTTGTCGACTTCCTCAACGTATAAACTTAATAACCTAAAGGTCACGCGGGGTCATGCGTATATATAATACGCCTCGTCGCCTCCTTCTCACTGACTCGAGATCATCTTTGATTTATAAATGGCATTACATCTTTTCCGGTGCGCTCACACCTAAAATTTTCAAAGCATTTTGTAAAACAATTCTTACTGCCTTTACTAGGAACAACCTCGCCGCAGTTAGGTGATCATTTTTTGAAATTACCTTATTCTTATTATAATAGCTATGAAAAATTCCGGCTAATTCATTCAGATAAAAGGTGATGCGGTGCGGCTCTAATGATTTGGCGGCGCCGTAAATGGTTTCCGGATAACGCACCAGCAATTTAATCAAAGTTTTTTCTTCCGGTTCATTCAAAACAGAGAGGTCGATATCTGCATAAACCGGCAAGGCAATGCCGCGTTCCTGCGCCATTCTCACGATGCTGCAAATCCGCGCATGGGCATATTGCACATAATAAACCGGATTTTCACTGGATTGTTTTTTAGCCAATTCCAGATCAAAATCCAAATGGCTGTCACAACGGCGCATGAGAAAATTATAGCGCGCGGCGTCCCTACCCACTTCATCGAGGACTTCCCGCAAGGTCACAAATTCACCGGAACGCGTGGACATGGCCACGGGAACTCCACCCCTAAGTAAATTTACTAGTTGCACCAAAATGATTTTTAAAGCGTTCTTATCGTAGCCCAGGGCTTGAATTCCGGCCCAGAGACGCGGCATATAGCCGTGGTGATCCGCGCCCCAGATATCAATAACCATTTCAAAATCACGGGAAAATTTATTTTGATGATAGGCAATGTCGGCGGCAAAATAAGTCGGTTCGCCGTTTTTGCGGACAACAACCCTGTCTTTTTCATCCCCAAAATCAGTGGTTTTAAACCACAAGGTTTCCCCATCGGAATAAATAAACCCCTGCTTTTGCAATTTATCCAGAAGTTTAGTCACTCCATTATTTTTATACAATTCCTTTTCGCTGAAATATTCATCAAAGACAACGCCAAAATCCTTTAAATCAACTTTAATTTCTTCCAGGATAGCCTGCCCGGCAATTAAAGTAAAATAGCCGATAGTTTCTTCTTCATTAGAATTTAGATATTTATTCCCTTCTTTTTTAATAATTTCACCGGCGATATCTTTGATATAATCGCCGCGATAACAGGTTCCTGGAAATTCAATTTTCTCGCCCAATAGTTCCTGATAACGCAGCAGGACAGATTTACCTAAATTATTCATCTGATTGCCGGCATCATTGATGTAATATTCTTTGGAAATGCGATACCCGGCTGTTGTCAGCAAATTAGTAATTACGTCGCCGACAACTGCGCCGCGGGCATGACCAATATGCAGTGGCCCGGTGGGATTGGCGCTCACAAATTCCACCTGCGCTTTTTTGCCGAAGCCTATGTCAAGGCAGCCGTACTTTTCCTGTTGTTCATCGATATTCCGGAGGGCTTGATGCCAGATATCATCTTTAATAAAAAAATTAATAAAACCCGGACCGGCTATTTGCGTTTTTTCAATAATATTTTCCGGATCGGATAGATTTGCCTGAATTATTTGCGCAATTTTACGCGGATTTTGTTTGGCCTGTGATGCCAGAATCAGCGCGACATTGGCGGCGTAGTCACCATGCTCCGGGTTGCCTGGGGCTTCTACTTCCATGTAGGGTAAAGAAACTTCGGGCAACTGCCCTTTTTGGATAGAAATATTTAAAGCGTTTCCCAAAAATTTTGTAATCTTATTTTTCATGATTAAATCGGTACCTTATAAAAAAATGACAAGCAGCTTTAATTATCATTTGCTGCTTGTCACTGCAAGTTGAACTGTTATTTATTTTTAATGAGACCCAAACTTCAAAAACGAAGTGCATAACCTAAAGGTCATCTGCGACTGAAGTTTGAAAGTCGAATTATACCCATGATTAAGCTAGTTGATCTTTTTTTACAGCTTCGTCAATATCGTCATCTTTAATGGACAGATCGCGGGAATAGTCGGGGCAATGAACAAGTCCCTGCGCATCCGTGGCAACACTGAAACGTTTTTGACAACTGCCACGCCAAGCGCATATCGCGCAATATTTTTTTTCTGAACTCATAAGCAAATCCTTTTCCAGATTAAGTTAACATCAATTAACACAGCCGAACTTTTTATCAGTTTAATACGAAATATTATAAAGATATCATCTTTATGTCAAGAAATTTTGTTTTATATATCTTCCTTCCAAATCTATTGTACACGATTATCCTTCCAGTAAATCATATACTTAAGTTTCGTATGCTGTGTAGAGGGATCAATTGTCTCAATTGTATTAGTACCTGAAAATGGCTTTGTTATCATCATATAATGTCAACATTCAGAGACGAGTATGATTCTCAAGTGAAACTCCCCGTGGCAAGCCGCGGGGTTATTCATTTTTACCCCCTTTTGTGTCGTTTTTTAAACGTACCCAATTCTATTGCAGTCTAAGATCATGCCAATAGATTAACTGTGCACCTGTTGGAATTGAAGAAATATTAACATTGGGCGATATAGTTCCTCCTGCTTGTCCACCTGCGCCACTTACCGTTACATACATATTCGGCGTTGACCCACCTGCCACATTTGATATAAGTACCCCTGATGCAATTCCAGTTCCGATAGCCAGACTTTCACCACCACTAGTAAACATACCTTGCCCGACGCTGCAACCAGCCGTGCTTGCATTGACGCTAATAGCATACAGATTGGATGTGCCGGTTACTGTGCAACTAGCATTACTTCCCGGGGCCGGAACAAATGAAGTAAAATATAAGACATTGTTGAAAACAACCAGTGGAGCAAGTACCTTTTCGCTCGTGCCTGGAAGAGTCATATACCAGCCTATTTCATTTGGTGCAGTTACTACAGCATTACAATACGCCTGCCAGTTGCTCGATATATTAACTAACCCACTTCTTGAACAGGGAGAAGGATTTCCATTTGAATCCACACAAAGAAGTGCTTTTACACCATAAACGATTGCGGCAGGTTCAGTTGCCGTCGGATTAACTATATCACCAGTTGCCCAGTATACCCACAATGCACCATTACTATCCTCAGCTACAGTAGGACGCTCGTAAATTGGACGACTGGATGAACCTCTGTGTTGAAGAAGCAAAGAACCTTGCCAGTTAGAAATGCCGCAATTAGGATTACTTGTCAGGTCTGCTTGTGTGCAGAACTTAACCTGCCACATATTGCCGTGAATATCACCAAAATAAGCGTGGTCAATAAATCCATCGCCATCAGCATCCACTAAGGTAACCTGCGATGGGATAGAGTAGGCCATGGCCGCATTGTCGTTGTACGTAAAAGACCAAAGAGGTGTGCCATTTCTTAGATCAAACACAATAATACCCTTGCCCCTTGTATCACACGTACCGCCGCCGGAACAATCTTCTCCATTGTAACCGCCGCCAATAACTCCGATCCATACTTCATTGCCGTTAATTCTCACTCGTCCAGCACTAATGGCACTCCATGGCTCGCCGAGAAAAGGAGCTACAGTTGACGAAGGCTGCAGTGTCCATTTAAATATTGGATAAGAGGACGGAACATTGGTTAAATCAAACGCATAGTAACCGCAATAATAAGGATGATTTGTATCATATGTATCTTGTATCGTATTTGATATATCAGTTTGACAGGATGACGAAGAGCTCCAGTATTTTGTTGACTGGGGTGGTAGAGTAGTATTGCTCAGAGAATTTGTATAATCACGGTCATTTCTTCCCAAACCAAACATTATCAAAGTTTTCCAGTCTGACACATTTTTTGAGCTTCCATTATTCCAAACAGCGGGTAGCCATGCATCCAACCCAGTTAACGGACCATCAACAAAAAAATTATGCGTAAGAGATGATGGGTTAGATGTGTGGTAAAGATATTGCAGTTTAGGTAAAAGATTCGGTGGAATAAAGCTCCAAAACTCCTGACCAGTAGTTGCATTAAAAACATGAAACTGCCCGTCGTTAGCACCTACAGTAATCATACGTTGTCCGTAACCAGCACAGGTTGTAGTCCCGTTTGGACAAGTACTAACTCGAGGATGAGCATTTCTGAATGCGGCAAAAGCATTATTAGTATCAATAAAATCGTCAAAATACGGAGATGGCGTTCCCAGTGTAATAGGGCTCGCGTGGAAAATATCTCCCAGCTTCCAGTTATCCGGATTGATAGGAGTTGTGCCATTCACAGGGTCAATGAGATAGCCCCTGATGTATTTGATAACTTGATTTGCAGTGATTTGATCGGCAACACCCAAGTTGGTGTAGTTGAGGGGGGTAGAAGAATCAATATCGGAAGAATTGAAATCAACAAGACTTCCGCCAATCAACGTCATCATGTTTCTATTTGCTGCATTTTCAGTCTGCAATACACTACCGGCCTCCCATATTACCGTATTCAGACCACCATCGGCTTGTAATGACCACTTTTGCAGGGTTCCATACCAGAATGGATCCATGGCAGAAGGTGTAAATGATGCTGTATAAACAAAATTTTCATCAGCTGTGCGGGATGCTGCAATTGATGCAGTAGAAAAAGAATATGATTGACTTAAAATATCATTTAAAATATTGTCCAATTGCGGGGCAATTTCGGATATATTATTAGCATATAATGCCTGTCCATTCACCGCTGTCCCGCCATGAACAGCCATGTTATTCAAGTACGGTTCAGCTTCCGCAGTTATTGCCATTCCTAACACGTAGGTCTGTATATTTAATGAATAAGTTGTAGATCCTATTTGCAATTGCAAAGCACGCAATGCATCAATTTTATGAATAACTGCAGGCATTAAAGTCGCTGCCGAACCCGCTACCCCGTTTTCATTAACGCTGGGTAGTCCAGTGGTAACAATGATAACAAAAGTCTTTTGACATGAACTTTGAATTGGACTGCCGCTGCCTTGAAAATAATTAATTGCCGTTTGAAGCGTTCCAGCTACCGGCTTTAAGCCGGCATTGACAACATAAGGACAGGTATTTCCGTTTCCAGAGTTGATTGCAGAGGGGCAACTCATATAGGCGGCCTGATTCCCTTCTTGCATGTTCAGTTCAGCCATTAAATTATTTAGTTGAGAGTTATTAGCTAGATTTGTAGCAACTGGGACATTAAGGTAACCATTGCCGGGTGAGGTGTTGGCAAACCATCCCATGCCTACATAATACCACATCATTTGCTGACCGAAATTAGAAAATCCCAGAGCATAATCTTCGTCCGTAGGAACAAAGCCTGCATTAGACCACCATTCGTTGCTGTATCCTGGTAGGCCATCAACCTGTCCGGTCTTAGTCCAATAAATATTATAAGTATTATAAACCCAACCACCAGCCGAGTTATACTGGCCAGCAGTATATCCCGGAGAATAAGCAAAGCTAATGCCATCATTACGGGTATCATACATTGTTCCCGGCAAGTTATAATAAATGTAATTAGATGGGTCCGTTGGATTAGGTATACTGTTTGTTTTAGGGTATATAATAGGGCAATACGAAGTTCTATTCGCAAGGGACGAATTAAGAAGGATTGAATCTGGTTGGTAAGCGATATTAAAGGCAGGGTTCTGCGCAGAGCACGATACTTGACAAATAGCGCCTGATGGCACATCTTGGTTTACACAGTAACTTTGACATTCTGCAGGTGGATTAGGGCAGTAAGATTGTGGGTTATAAGACACAAAATAAGGCGAATTATGCTCATAATAGGCACTAACAGCTGGCAGGTTGAAAGTCATTAAACCAATATTCATTTGACCAATATATTGATTAACAATCCCCTGAAGTGCCCTTTTTGCTTCCACTAACCTACTGCCAGTTGCCCAAGGACAAACTACATTTCCCATGAAATCTTCATCCATACTTTGGGAATTATCTAGAATAATCAAAACATTAGGCATGTAAGTTGATCCTTGCGTGAACAAATCCTGATCATCGGCATATGCTTTATGCACATATAGTGACGTTAGGCATATTATTTCTGCTAACACTATAAAAAGAACGGCAAATTTCATTACCTTCTTCATTGGAAACCTCCCATTGATTGTCTTTAAACTACTTAATTGATACTTCTTTTAAAACATTATTTACAAAGAACATCTCTGCAATTTTTTTACTTTTAGCAATTTTTTTACCTTTATTATATGTAACTTTGACATTGCTCAGATCATATTTTTTATTGTTTTCCAGATAAAGAGTATTACCAGAAATTTTTACCACAACTCCCACAACTTTAAGTACTTTAGGCTGCGTAGGCTGCGCGGTCGAAGACTTTGTATGTGATTTTGATTCGCTAGAGGGCGTTAAAGCTACACTAAATGATACAGATGCAAATATTAACAAACCAACTAAACCTGTAACAAGTCTATATTTTGACATTTTTCTCACCTCCTACCAAGTTATCAATACCATTGTTAAAAAAGATTAGTTATAGTTTGTACTATTACTGCTCGGGAGCAGACATCCAAAACCAACAGCAACCTGCAAATCTGTACCGTATGAAGAATTACTGCCCTCTACCGTCATAAAATATCTTTTAAATCCATATCCTTGTGATTGCTGATCCATCGAAAATCCCACCGCCTGTATCGATGGATAGATATCAATTTGGGGTTGTGTAATTTTAAATTGTGATCCTGGGTCGTTTACAGGATCAATTTGATACCAAGTATTAACCGCAATGGGTGTGCCATTGAAGCTCATGCCATAACCTGGCGGTGGTTGGGAAGGATCAAACATATTTGCAACTATATGATAACCACTTTCCACAGCACCTAAAGCTTTTTTTTCCCCAAAAGTTGAAACACTAGTTTTTAAATCTTCGGTAGATAAAGTAAATACCAAAATACCTAATGCGGCAAGAATTGCACAAGCAATAATTGCGACTAAAAGAATAAATCCTCTCTGAGATTTTAAGTTTTTCATATTTATAGAATCATCGTAGAACGCACTTCTCATTGGTTTAGGTTTACTCCATGGTTTCTTGGCACAATGCTGGTTGAATAGTTTAGTACCTTCGGCATATTTGTCAATGGATCAACATATTCCGTCTGTGCCGCGATAGATATTTTAATAGTTCTAATATTTGGTATCAATGCCGGAAGGCTTGCTGGCAATATCTCATTATTCTGATAATCAAAATATCTAAATAGGGGTACATTTACTGAGTCGTTCAGTACTAGAACATCTCGGGGATTTCCACTGGCTACAGTTGCACCTAAAAATGACAATGGCGGACCACAATTTGTCGCCCTGGTTATTTGAAGATTATTTGCGTCGTATGTGTATGTAATAATTTCATTGGAGTTTGCCGTATTGTCTATCACTCCATTATTGTTAATATCCATTTCGATTGTAATACTGTCTGCCATACTATATCCCGGTGTTGGTTGAATACCCTTATAATTGGGGGTTCCTGAGCTTGAAGCGCAATCAGCTGGGGACAGCCAGATGTTTTGCAAACCTGGATTATAAGATGCCATACGAATTTCCAATGCCATAAAATCCAATGCCCCCCTGATATTTTTCTGGGCGACCACTTTTCTGTTAATACTCGTTGAAGAATTTTGGGACATATTTACGGTACCGTAAATAGCTGCTATCATTAAACTACTTACAGCTAATGCGATCAAAAGCTCAACAATCGTGAATCCTTTATTAATCATGTGCAGGGACCCCCAAAAGATACTTGTCTCGAGACATAAATGCTTTGAGAAATACCTGTCGGTTTCAGGCTCCATGTAATTGTCACGACAACGCTAAAGAGTTTTGTAGTGGGAGGCACACTTGTAATAGTCGTACTTACAGAATAAGTAGCATCGCCATTAATAGGCGCGGAAAGTCCACTGGAGAAAACATTATATGTTGCAGTTGCGGATCCACCTAAAGTTGGTATTGTCGGTATCCCTGTATTTACATTTGCATTGAGGCAATTCGGATTCATTAAGTAAGCTTCAGTACTTTCTAATTGCATCTGCATTATTTCCGCTGCTCTACCTAAATAATCAGATTTAGCGCCTGTCTGTAATGCTGGTACCTGTAAAGAAAAAATAGCCATTACAGCCACAGCGGTTAAACATATGGCAATAAAGACCTCCACGAGCGACATTCCTTTAGAGATTCGTAAAAGTGACATAAACGCCACCTCTTTGATTAATTGTTATTGTTGCCGTTGCACCTTGGCTGTTGGTTAACGTTATTGTTCCATAATCTGCTGTAAGGGGTTCAACTAATCCCCGCTTGTCAGCTATAATTATTGCCCCTCCCGCAAAATTAACTGCTGTTATCTGAGCATCTTGAGCTTGGGCCGGATCTGTAGGAGTAACACCATTTAAAGTAACGGCCGGTAAAACCATGGCCCCTGAAGGATCATCTTTTTCTGGCGCGGAAATGTTATAATTATTATTAGGCGATAACTGTATTGTAATTGTATAATTTCGTCCCTCTGAAATTGCTTTTGCCTTGTACATTGAAAAGTCTGCTGCAACTTTTCCTGCCCCTGTCCTTAGGTTTGTTTTTGCCACATATTTCTGCCATGAAAAGGAGGCAATTGTTATCAAAATGGCAATCATACAAATAACAATTAAAAGCTCGATAAGGCTAAAGCCTTTAATGCCGTTATCTTCATGACCTGCCCACAAAATTGCCATTTTAAAAACCTTTCCCTAAATCTAATTTCAAATTTCATAGCGCATAAACAATAAACGCATAAAGGCATCACCCCAAAAAAGATAGGCTACTGTAGCTGCCGATAAAAACGGACCAAAAGGAACCGCGTATTTCATATCCTGCTTCTTGATAATCATCGCCGTAATACCTACTATGGCCCCGGAAAAAGAACTAAAAAATATAATAAATATCAAGGATTTCCAGCCCAAAAAACCACCGATCATGGCTAGAAGTTTAATATCGCCGCCGCCCATGCCTTCCCGCTTGGAGATTAATTCATAAACAAAGGCAATCGCAAAAAGAATTCCGCCGCCGATTAATAAACCCAGTAAAGACTCCAGCCAGGGAATCTTCAATAAAAAAATTGCAGCTAAGCAAAATATTGGAATTCCCGGCAAGGTTAAAATGTCAGGAATGATTTGATGATCCAAATCGATAAATGTTATAACAATTAAAACAGCGGTAAAAATGAAAAATATCAGGAAACTTAATGTGAGGCTAAACTTTAAAAATAATAACATGGCCATCAGCGCTGTAATTAATTCCACCAGCGGATAACGCCAGGAAATCTTTCCACCACAATCACGGCATTTGCCGCGCAGAATAATAAAGCTTATTAAGGGAATATTATCGCAATTACGAATAGGATGATGACAATAAGGACATTGAGAACGAGGCTTAACAATCGAAGCTTCAGCCGGCAGGCGAAAAATACAAACATTCAAAAAACTGCCGACGACAGCGCCAAAAACGAAAATAAATAAATTTAAAAACATGACATTATTTCCAGTCTATCTTCTTAAATTTGTTATGATGTTATGACAGGATTGCTGGACGACTCTGAAGTTGCCCGGCAGTTCTGCCACCTTATCCCACTTAGAAGACTTAGGCCAGTAACTTTGCGTCCCACCTTTTCAGGCGGTTTGCCTTTCTCAAGCTTTTATCGTATTATATACTAAATACATTATCAAAGTCAAGAAATATTATAAAATATAATCATTGTCAAATACATCAGATTTTACATGTTTATCCGTCTTTCCTCCCCCAATCATACTTTATCTCACTGCCATGCGCGGGTAGTCTATACTCATCTGGTTCATTATAATTATAAACTTCCGTGGGAGTATTGATAACTATGGATTCTTCTTCAGAAATGCATTTGAACCCATGATAAACAAAAGCTGGAATATGCACCACAACAGGATTATGGCAGCCGGCGAATATTTCGTTAATTTCGCCGAAAGTAGCTGAATTTTTACGGCCGTCGTAAAGGACTATTTTCATCATGCCCTTGACCACAGCCATATTATCGGCTTGTTTTTTGTGATAGTGCCAGCCCTTGACGACTCCCGGATAAGCTGTGGTCATATAGACCTGACCGAACTTTTGAAAAAAGTTATCATCAGCGCGCATGATTTCCATCAAACAACCGCGTTCATCGGGAATGACTTTCAGATTTTTTACTATTACGCCATCAATCATATCTTGTTAGCTCCCATTTTCGCCACCATATTTCCGGCGGATTGCAAGGATTCAAATGTTCCGGCGTCCGACCACCAGCCTTTGAGCACATCCCATTGCATCTTTCCTTCTCTAATGTAAAAATTATTCACATCCGTAATCTCCAACTCGCCGCGCTGTGAAGGCTTTAATGACCGGATAAATTCAAAAACCCGGTAATCATACATGTAAATGCCGATCACGGCATAGTTGGAAGCAGGATGGGCCGGTTTTTCTTCCACGCTAATAATTTTTTTCCCTTCAAAAACAGGCACGCCGAATCTTTGTGGATCAGACACTTCTTTCAGCAAAATACGCGCGCCTTCTTTTTGCTTACGGAATTCGTCTGCCGCTGCTCTGATATTGCCTTCAATAATATTATCTCCTAAAACTACGGCAATTTTGTCCCGGTCGGCAAAATGTTCGGCAAGACTTAAAGCCGCGGCAATGCCGCCTTCTCCCTGCTGATAAGTATAATTGATGTGTTTAAGACCAAAATCTTTGCCGTTTTCCAGGAGGCGTAAAAAATCACCGGCATTATTACCTCCGGTGACAATTAATATTTCTTCAATTCCGGCATTGACCAGAATTCTGATGGGATAATAAATCATCGGCTCGTTATAAACCGGAAGCAAATGCTTGTTGGTCACTTTGGTCAGAGGATAAAGCCTACTGCCCAATCCACCGGCGAGAACAACTCCTTTCATGATAGCTCCTTAAGTTACATTTAGTTTGAAAGCTTGGAATTTGTTTTCTTATCATATCTGGAAGCTTATCGACAATAAATTTCTTTGCATCTTAAAAGGTAATGAGGTAATTATTCGTTTATGAATGACGAATATTATATGAAACAGGCTATTGCGCTTGCCCAAAAAGGGCGCGGTTATGTTAGCCCCAATCCTATGGTTGGCGCCGTCATCGTTAAAAACGGCCGGATCATCGGACGTGGTTACCATCAGCGTTTCGGCGGAAATCACGCTGAAATCAACGCGCTGAAAAACGCCGCTGAAGATGTCGACGACTCAACCCTTTATGTTACTTTAGAACCTTGTTGCCATGAAGGAAAAACGCCCCCGTGTATAGATAGCATTATCGAACATAAAATAGCTCGCGTTGTTATCGGTACAATTGATTCTAATCCTCTTGTCTCCTGCAAGGGCATTAACTGTCTGCAAAGCTGCGGTATAGATGTTAAAATTGGCGTTTTGGAAAATAACTGCCGCCAACTCAATGAAATTTTTTTTCATTACATGGAAACCGGTTTGCCGTTTGTCACCATGAAATATGCCCAGACATTGGATGGCCGCATAGCCACAGCAACAGGAAAGTCCCAATGGATAAGTTCGGAGGCTTCCTTAAAGTTTACTCATCAACTGAGGGCGGCACACGATGCCATATTAGTAGGTGCGGGAACTGTGATCAAAGATAATCCCGAACTCACGGTGCGCCTTGTTCGTGGTCGCAATCCACTGCGCGTTATTGTTGATTCTGAATTAAAAATTTCCCAACAAGCTAAAATATTTCAAAACATCTCTTTAGCCAAAACGCTTATTGCGACAATTAGAACCGCCGCTGATCCTCAATTTCAATGCCTTGCCGATTCAGGCGTCGAAATAATAACCATCAAAGCCGATAAAAAGGGAAATGTTGATTTGATAAAATTATTTAAAATACTTGCCGCAAGAAAAATATCCTCGATCTTAATTGAAGGCGGCGCCAAAATCATCACTTCCGTATTGAAGAATAATTTAGCCAACCGCCTGGTAACAATCATCGCGCCGAAAATTATCGGCAGCGGAATCGAAGCAGTAGGCGATCTCAATATCAGAAAACTGAGCTCGGCAAAAATATTATCTATTCAGAAGGTGTTACGGCGCGGTGATGATATTATCATCGACAGCCGGACGAACTGTTGCCACAAAGATATCCATTTGAGCGGTTATTGAAAGCGTTTTTACTAATAAATCTCGGCAAAGCGTAAGATCAGCGATTACAATTGTTTGAGCCAAAGGCGAGTTTTGTAATCGCCTGAAGCGAGCCTTAGATTTATCAAAAACGCTTTCTGATAAGCGAAAAGGATATTTAGGCAATACTCTTTTTAGCTCAAATTTAAAATTAAATTTTGCGCGGCTTTGATTCCATCCAGCGCTGAACTGATGATCCCTCCGGCATATCCGGCGCCTTCGCCGCAAGGATAAATGCCGCTGATACTTTCACTTTGACCGTCGCTGCGGCGGCAAATGCGCAAAGGCGATGAAGTTCTCGTCTCCACTCCTATCAAATGGGCATCTTCATTAATAAATCCGGGAATCTTTTTATTGAATTCCTTAATGCCGCGCTTTAAAGAATCGGTTACAAATTCCGGCAATACCTTCTGAAGTGCCGCAGGCTTTACGCCGGGAAGAAAACTTGTCCGCCCAACAATGCCGGCCGGCTTTCCCTGCAAAAAATCGATCATCTTTTGCGCTGGTGCCTGATAATTGCTTCCTCCCGAAAAAAAAGCTTTTTTTTCCCAAATTTGACGAAATTTCAAACCTCCGAGGGGCTGGCCATGAGACGCAAAGTCATCAACACGGACATTGACCACGATGGCGCTGCTGGCAAATTCACCGGAGCGTTTGGCATTGCTCATGCCATTGGTTATAACAAAACCGGCAAACGCGCCGCAGCCTATAATTGAGCCGCCCGGACACATGCAAAAAGTATATACAGAACGATTTAAATCGGAAATCGAAGCCGTCACGAAATATTCCGCCGGTGGTAATTGCGGATGACTATGCCACTTACCGTACTGGATGGAATTAATTAATTCTTGAGGATGCTCCACACGCAATCCCATTGCAAATGGTTTGGCATCCATTTTAATGCCGCACTCAAAAAGTTTCAAATAAGTATCATCGGCGCTCTGGCCAATGGCCAAAACAACATGATTAGTTTTAATCTCTTCTTTTTCATTAACGATGACTGCGGCAACGGCTCCTTGCCGGATTAAAAAGTCAGTCGCCTGTGCTGTAAATTCAATTCTACAACCCATATCAATGAGGGTTTTTCTCAAATTCACGATTATTTTCCGGAGTTTATCAGTGCCAATATGCGGCTTGGCCTCGGTAAGGATCGCCGACGGCGCGCCCATTTCCACTAAAATCTTTTTTACCCAGGAGGAATAAGGATTCTTTGTCCGGCTGGTCAGCTTTCCATCGGAAAATGTTCCCGCGCCTCCTTCGCCAAAAAAAACATTGCTTCGGGGGTTAAGAACACCCTTCTCCCAAAATGTTTGCACATCTTTTGTTCGTTCTTTTATAGGTGTGCCTCTTTCCAGCAATAATAATGGAACACCTCTTAGGGCAAGAACATAAGCGGCAAAAATACCAGCCGGGCCGCTGCCGATAACTACGACGGGAAGCTTTGGCGGATAAACTGATAAAAGCGGCGGAATCTCCGATTTATCTTTCTGGGCCGATAAGTGGAGCCCCCTCCGGCAGGAGCCGGAGGCTCCCTGTAATAATGCGACCTCCCGCGAGTTACAGCGCATTCCTCCCCCGGCTAGAACCGGAGGATTCCAAGTCTCGCGGGATTGAAATCCTTCTTTAAATTCAGTAGGTAACTTTGCATCTTCGGAAACGCTGATTCTAAGGGCATAAACAAAATGAGGCTGCTTATGGCAACGGGCATCTGTTGCTTTTCTTATAATTTCTATGGCGACAATATCATCAATGAATATATCCAGAATCGCCGCAACTTTTGATGCCAGCAATTCCTCGTTTTCACCTAAGGCTAATTTAATACCGCTGAGACGTAAAACTTTCATCATTTCTCCATTGCAAAATGTCCGCAAATATTATAACTTTCCCAAACAGAAACACAACAGATTTAACGGGTATTTTACTATGTCGTGGTACGTTGTACATACAAGAAGTCGCCATGAATACAAGGCAAATTCCGGTCTTGTCCAAAAGAATTTAACGACCTTTTTACCCGAGATAGAATTATGGAGCAAGCGAAAAGACAGAAAGAAGAAAATCTTTACCCCCCTTTTCCCCGGATACCTTTTTGCCGAAGTCCTTTCTTTAGACAATGAAATAAAGTTGGCCATTTTAAAAACCGCCGGCGTAGTGCGTATTTTAGGAAAAAAAGAAAATTCTGAGCCCATACCGGTACCGGACAGCAAAATTGATGCTATTCGACGCCTTGTAAATACAAAAACGGAAATTTTTACCATGCAATTTCCCCAAGATGGTGAACCGGCGCGCATAATGGATGGACCGTTTGCCGGAATAGAAGGAACTGTCGTAAGCAGCAATATCGAAAAAGAACTTTTTGTTATTTCTATAGACCTTTTGCAGAGGTCGGTGGCTATAAAACTAAAAGGGTTTCAAATTAGTAAACTATAATTTTTCAAAAAACTTGACTTTCTAGCAATTATACGCAAGATAGCGTGCGCTAATTAAAATTTATTTTCGGGGATTAATTTTGAAGGGATATATTAAGATCAACAAAGAAATTTGCAAAGAATGCCTTTTCTGTATTCACTTTTGCCCGAAAGGTCACATTGTGACTACAAAAGAATACAACTCCCGCGGCTACCATCCTGTCTGTACAAATGAAGAAAAGGAATGCACCGGTTGCGCTCTGTGCGCAACGATTTGTCCGGAGATAGCTATCGAGGTTTATCGTGAATAAAGTATTAATGTCTGGAAATAATATCATTGCTGAGGCGGCAATCAGAGCCGGATGCCGCTTTTATGCCGGTTATCCGATTACGCCTCAGAATGAACTGACAGAGTATATGGCGGAGCACATGCGCAATGCCGAAGGAGGAGTTTTCATTCAGTCGGAAAGCGAAATAGCCGCTATTCACATGATTACTGGTGCGAGCGCAGCGGGTGCCAGAGTTATGACTTCATCTTCCAGTCCCGGCATTTCCTTAAAACAGGAAGGTATTTCATCGATGGCCGCCTGTGAACTTCCCGGCATCATTGTCAATATCATGCGCGGCGGCCCCGGTCTCGGGAATATTCGTCCCGCGCAGGGAGATTATTTTCAGGCGACCCGCGGCGGTGGGCATGGCGACTATAGCACGATTGTTTACGCCCCCGCAACCTGCCAGGAACTGGCCGACCTGACCATGGACGCTTTTGACCTCGCTGATAAGTACCGCACTCCGGTGATGATTCTAGCCGACGGCATGATGGGACAAATGATGGAGCCGGTCATCTTTAAAAAACCAAAGCCTCGTCAGTACAGCAAAAAATTCATCATGCACGGTGCAGGTCATGGCAAAAGCAAGATTATCCGAGGTCTCATTCTTGATCCGATTGACATGGAAGAACACAATTGGAAATTAGCGCGTAAATATCAAGTTATTACCAACAATGAAACTCTCCATGAAGAATATAAAACAGAAGATGCGCAACTTGTCATTATTGCTTACGGTACGGCAGCCCGCATCGCTAAAGGCGCTATTAAACGTCTACGTGGTAATGGTATGAAGATAGGACTATTCAGGCCAATAACCCTTTGGCCTTTCCCGGAATTGAAATTACGGGCATTGTCGGCAAAAATTAAAAATTTTCTGGTTTTTGAAATGAGCACCGGACAAATGCTGGAAGATGTGCGGCTTGCGCTTCAAGGTTATGCCAATATTGAATTTCATGGCCGTCCCGGAGGTGTTGTTCCCACCCCGGCAGAGTTAGCTAATGTTGTTGCAAAGCATTACGAAAAATAAAGATTAATCTGAAAAGAATATTTTGGATCATAAAGATATGGGAAAAAAGATTTTCAGCAGGCCAAAAAGTTTAAAGGAAAATATTTTTCACTATTGCCCGGGATGCGGGCATAGCATCGCGCATCGTCTGGTGGCCGAAGTTATTGATGAGTTGGGTATCAGAGGCAACGTTATTGGTGTCCCTCCTGCGGGTTGCGCTGTTTTAGCATACAATTATTTTGATATTGACATGATTGAAGCTCAACATGGCCGTGGACCGGCGCTTGCTACAGGAATAAAGCGCACACTGCCGGATCGTGTTGTTTTTTCTTACCAGGGTGATGGTGATCTGGCGGCAATCGGCATTGCGGAAAGTTTTCATGCGGCCAATCGCGGTGAAAACATCACCGTCATTTTTATCAACAATGCCGTTTATGGTATGACCGGAGGCCAGATGGCGCCGACAACAATGCTGGAGCAAAAAACGACAACAACTCCGGCCGGTCGCAGCAAGACATTAGACGGTTATCCCGTAAAGGTGTGCGAACTCTTTTCCCAATTGCCGGGAACAACTTACATAGAGCGCTGTGCCGTAAATTCACCGGCCGCAGTAAATAAGGCAAAAAAAGCAATAAAAAAAGCTTTTCAATGTCAAATTGATGGGCTGGGCTTTTCTCTGGTCGAAATTCTTTCTCCCTGCCCGACTAACTGGAAGATGAATCCCGTTGATTCCTGTAAATGGATAGATGATACCATGAGTAAAGAGTTTCCTTTGGGCGTTTTCAAGGACAATACTGCTGCCGCTGAAAAACCTGCGAGGCCTTCCTTATGATGATCAAAACAATTTTTTCCGGTTTCGGCGGTCAGGGCGTCTTAATGATGGGAGTCAGTCTGGCCCACAGCGCTATGAGCAAAGGTTACCATGTAACTTACCTTCCCGCATATGGCGCGGAAGTAAGAGGCGGCACGGCCAACTGCACCGTTGCCGTTGCCGATGAAGAAATTGCTTCTCCCGTTGCATCGGAACCCGATCATTTGGTAGCGATGAACTCCCCTTCCCTGTTTACTTTTCAAAGCAAGATTATATCAGGCGGCACTGTTTTTCTTAATTCTTCGATTATTGAAGCGCGTCCCAGCCGCAGTGATGTTCAGATATATGCCGTGCCCTGCGGCGATATGGCTCAAGAAATGGGCAACAGCCGTGTAGCCAACACCATCATGATGGGAGCATTTATTAAGAAGACGGGCATTGTTCCGGCCGAAATTTATCTAAAAAGTCTCGAAAGCATCATGGGGAGCAAAAAAAATCGGTAGCTGAAATTAACCGGAGAGCTTTTACTGCTGGATTTGATTTTATAAAAGATTAATCACAGGATAGTCCCACTTAGCTTCGCACGTGGGATAATTCAACTTACAGATATTACTGCGCTACGCTTGTTATATCTGAATTTCATTAGAATTGGAGTTTCACAAATAAGGATAGCTTTTATGGCTGTAAAACAAATTTCCGTTTTATTAGGCAATGTGCCCGGCTCTTTTGCCAAACTGATTCATATTCTTGATACTGAAGATATCAGCACTAAAGCCGTATCGGCTGCCAGTATCGAACACGACAGCCGGGTTCGTCTTGTAGTCAATGATCCCGACCGTGCTGCCGCGCTTCTGGAAAGCTACAATTTAAATTTTGAAGTCACCCCTGTTTTAGCGGCTGAAGTTCCCTTACACGCTGGCGGCATTAACGCTATATTAAAACCACTGGCTAAAGCAGAAATTAATATTCTTTATCTCTACACAACAATTAACCGTATCGGAAAAGAAACCATCGTTATTATTGGTGTTGATAAGTTGGAAGAGGCCAGAGAAATTCTGTCGGAAAACTGGATCCACTTAATTGACGACGAAATTTATTCCATTCCTTAAACTTCATTAAACAAAACATGCCTGTTTCTGCTGACAAAGAAAGAGCTATCGCCGCCAGAATGATGGAGTTGAGGGTAACGGAAAACGACTTTGAAGAATCATTTATCCGGTCTTCCGGTCCCGGAGGACAAAAAGTCAACAAAAGTTCCTCCTGTGTTTATCTCGTTCACATCCCTACCGGTCTGGCGGTAAAATGCCAGAGAGAACGGTCACAGTCATTAAATCGTTTCTTAGCTCGAAGATTATTGTTGGATAAGATTGAATTGCGGCAAAAAGGTTTTATTGCCCAAGCAAAAGAAAAGCTGGAAAAAATTCGCCGGCAAAAACGAAAACGCAGCAAACGGGCAAAAGAGAAAATACTCACCGCAAAACATCAACAAGCAGAAAAAAAAGTTTTACGCGGGAAAGTTGTTGTTGAGGAAGAATGAAGGTGTAGCCTAAGCAATGTTTGGCTGTGCAAACACTATTAAATTAAGTCTGGTCGCTTTTAAGCAGTTCACCTACAAGTCAACAATTATTAGACTTAAAATAATTGATGATTACTAATAGAAAGTATTAAATCTTTTCGACTGTAATAATTAACTTTTCTGCCACTTGCGCTAGTTCGACTGCCTTTTCCCGACTTAAAGATGATGGCGTAAAACGCAGCATGTCGCACTCTAAAATGAAATTTTCCAACTGATTTTGTGCGTCCAGTGGCAGACCTTGGTTTGTTAAAATATCTCTTAATCTATCCGTTGTTATTCCGGCAGTGGAGAATCCATATTTATCACCCAAATATTTGGCTGTGGAATTAAATATTTCCCCCAAAAAATCTTTCAACTCGTTTTTCTTTAATAGATGGAAAGCTTTTTTTAATCTTTTTTGGCCTACCTTGAGTGCCTGTCTTTGCCTAAGTTTTGCCGGATCAGCCAATAATCTTTCATGATATTTTCTATACAAAACAAAAATTATTGTAAGGACGATGATAATTAAAACCGGCAGCCCAAAATATACCGAAGCCACTATTGCAAAAATAGTGGCGCCGATTTTTTGCCATGGAATAATAATAGGTGCTGCCTGTTTTTTAGCGGATTCATCGGCCAGACCTTTCTCATATTCCTGAGGCAGCGGAACTTTGGAAGGAAGAATATTCAGGAGCAATTCACGGCTTTTTAGAGAGCGGTATTCTTTTTTGACCGGATCAAAATAGGAAAATTCAAAAGGCGGCAGGGTAAACTTACCTTCCTTCAAGGGGATTAAAACGATATCAAAGCTTTTGCTGCCTGAAACACCGGTCTTTTCTTTGATTAGATCTTCTTTACCATTGGCGGAGAGTTTTTTGAATTCACCGGGTAAAGAACCTACCGGTTCAGAAATAGTCTGGATATTTCCTTTACCCCAGACTTTAGCCGTTATCTGGACCGGCTGGCCCCTTTCTATTTCATTTTGCTTGAGTGAGACATCCATCTGGTAATCGCCTACTGCTCCGGAAAAATTATTCGGTTTTCCTTTTTCCGGCAGCGGCAGAACCTTGATCTCCAGCGGATTGGTTTTTATAGTCTGCGCAGAAGAGAAGGGATCAGTCTGTGCAACCAGCGTCGCCGGACCAACGGTAAAATTTCCGGCCGTTGTCGGGAAAAGAACCGTCTTAAAATCCTGGACCAGATACTTTATTCCGTTGAGCGTGACTTCATGTAAATCCTTGTCCGTCGGCAGGTTGACCGACCAGAATCCGGTAGTATCCGGTGGAGAATATGACGGAGCCTGAAAAAGATTTACTCTTCGATAAAAAGTGAAGGTCAGAAGTATTTGCTGATTGACATAAACAGTGGTTTGCGAAGCCTTAAGGTCGGCTTTGACCGGATCCTTGACGGCCTGCTGCTGGCGAAAGCGTGAAAAAGGCGATTTGAAGAATTCATCAAAATCATCCCACATGCCGGGTAATCTTGAACGGCCTCCTGTTTGAGTTCCATGCTGTGTTTTGTTGCCTTCCGCTTTGGTGATCTTGATATCAATCGGTTCCGTCGTATAAGTTTGTCCGTTAATATTGATGCTGGCCGAGCTGATGTGCGCCTGACCGATTCTTTCCGGCTGAAGTGTGTAGATGAAGGATTTGGAAACACTCATCTGGCCGTTAACAATTGAGATATTTGAAGACTGGGATGTCCCCATAACACTTAGATTTACAAACTTAGGCAGGTTCGGGCTGGGCGCATTACCGGCAGAGTTTCCCGACACCGATACCGTATATTGCACCGTATCATCCAGCGCCGCAGTATTTTTATCCACGCTGGCATTGAAGGTTACGTCAGCCGCAAAGGCGGTACGGAAAATGAAAAATGCAAAACTAAACACTAAAATTATTTTACCAATCCTTGACATCGGCACTACCTCGTCCACCTTTGATTTTTTGCGTTTTATGCTTTTCCTTATCCTCAAGAGCATTTAATATTCGCAGTGCGTCTTCTTTGCTCATCTGGCCGGGTTTGGTTTGCTTTTGCTGGTTTTGCTCTTTTTCTTTATCCTTGTTCACGGATTTATCGTCAGGCTTTTTTTGTTCCTTTTTTTGATTTTCTTTCTTTTCGTCTTCCTTCTTCTGCTTTTCGTTCTTCTTTTCTTTTTCCTGTTTGGGCATTTCCAGCATCTTTTTGGCCAAAGCCAAATTGAATTGTGCGTCTTTATCTTTCGGATCTATTTTCAACGCTTCTTCATAGGCACCAATCGCATTTTTATAGTCCTCTTGTTTAAAGAAAGAATTGCCCAGATTGTAGTATGATGCCTGGCACAAGCCTTTATCTTCGGCCTTTCCAACGAAGTCTTCAAAAACTATCTGGCTTTCTTTATATTTTCTCTCTTTATATAATGAATCTCCCAGATTGAATTTGGCCCTCTGGTCATCTGCTTTTTTTTGCAGGATTTTATTATAAACCTGTCCCGCTTGGGGATAGTCTCCTTTTTTATAAAAATCGTTGCCGAGATTTAAATCCGAGCGAAAAGGAAGAGCAAAGGCGCTTTGCGAAATAAACAATAAACAAAACAGAAAACAAAAAATAAATATTTTCTTCATACTTTTCTCTCCGGGATCAGCATTTCCGCGATTAAACAGAATAGGCTTAAGAAAACAAATATCTGGAAGCGATCCTGATACTGATAAGCCATACTGTTTTTGAGTCTTTGCTTGGGCAGGGCTGATATGGCCGCGAATAATTTTTGAAACCCTATCCTGTCCTGATTGATAAGAAATGCCCTTCCGCCTGTTTTTTCCGATAGAGCCTGCAGAAGCTCCTGATTCACACGAGTCAAAATAACATTACCTTCCTTATCTTTCTTGAAACCGCCCTCGGCCGGAATCGGCGCTCCCTCTACAGAACCTATGCCTACGGCAAATATCCTGATGCCTTCTTTTTTCGCGATCTCTGCCGCATCCAGAGCCGATCCGGTGAGCTCTTCCCCATCTGTCAAAATAATTATCACCTTGCTGTTTGTCGATTTTCCCAAAGCCTTGACACATGTTTGGATAGCATCGCCTATATCCGTTCCGGGATTAGGAATCAGTTCCGTGTCGATAGACTTTAAGAATATTTTCACCGCGCCGACATCCGTGGTCAGGGGACAATTGACAAAGCTCGATCCGGCAAAAGCGGCCAAACCGATACGGTTGCCTGCCAATTCATCAATGATTAGATTAAGAGAGCTCTTGGCATTTTCCAACCGGTTTGGCGAAAGGTCTTGCGCCAGCATGCTTTTGGAAACATCAATGGCAATCATTACATCAATTCCCATCCGGCCGGAAATTTCAGTCTTTTGCCCCCACTGTGGTCTGGCCAGTGCCAGAATCAAAAAGAAAATAGCCAGAACAAAAAGTAGGCGTTTGATTAAATTTTTTCTCTTATCCCAATTCCTGAGCATCAGGCCGGCCAGTTCACCCGGGAATAATCCGACAATCAGTTGCCGCTTTTTATTCCAAAGTATGATCTCCAGACCAATCAGCACGATCACGATCAATAGCCACCAAAGATTTATGGGCTCTCCAAAGATCACGGTAAACTCCTTAAATAAAACCGGCGGTATGACCACTCCAGGATCAGCAGTAGCAAAGCAGGCCAGACAAACCAGGCAAAATATTCATTATAAATAAATACATCTTTGGTTTTAAATTTTGTCTTTTCCCTCTTGTCGATTTCGGAAAATATTCCTTTTAGTTTACTCTCATCACTGGCCATGAAATAGCCTCCCTCGCTTACGGAACTGATCTGGCGCAGGCCAGTTTCGTTCATTTTGGTCAAGAAAAGTGATCCGTCAGGGTTGCGGGCATAGTCCAATCTGCCCCAAGGATCTTGAATTTTTACCGGTGCGCCATTTGGATCGCCAATACCGATGGCGTATATTTTTATGCCCAGAGCCTGCGCCATCTTGGCTGCGGTTTCGGGATTGATTTCGCCGGCATTGTTGTCTCCATCAGTCAGGAGCAGAATGATCTTGGTCTTGGCCTCTGAATCCTTGAGTCGGTTGACGCAGGTTGCCAGCCCCATCCCGATAGCGGTACTGTCTTCGATCATGCCTATATGGACCTGATCCAGATAGTTCAAAACTGTGTTGTGGTCGGTGGTCAGGGGAGATTGCAGATAACTTTTTCCCGCAAAAACAACGAGGCCGATGCGGTCCTGCGACCGACTCTGGATAAATTTGGCCAATATATCTTTGGCTGCCGTGATTCTATTCGGTTTAAAGTCTTCAGCGTTCATGCTGGAGCTGACATCCAGCGCCGCCATGATATCCACTCCATTGCTGTTGCTGGTGTCGGCCACAAAACCCTGCTGTGGTCGCATCAAAGCCAAGGTCAAGAGAACCATTGCCGCCAGACGCAGGTAGAGCGGCAACCATGTTTTAATCCTTACGTCCGGAAGCTTCCCTCTAAGCTTGTTTAAAATATCAGGATGCGGCAAACTGGCAGGCTTTTTTTTCATAACAAACCTGTATAAGAACGGTAACGCGAGCAATAAAAGAATTAACCAGAAACTCTGGAAACGCATGACCTATCCTCTTTTCAAATATTCCTTGATAATATTTTCCGATTCAACCTTCTTCTGCTTCATTTCGGCAAGCCCCGGCCGCAACTTGGCAAATTTGACCATGTCGCAATCGCTGAAGTAGCGATCAAGATTTTTGACTTTGTTAAAATCACGTTCCACCCGCTCCAGTTCCTCGATGATTTCCAGAGAAGTTTTATCTATGGTGTCGATATGGTAATTGCCTGTCAGAAACTGGCGCACGATATCGGTTATTTCAAAATAGAATTCCTTGATTTTCCGTTTTTCAAAATATTCGACCGGATCAATCTTCATTAGCGCTTCAAGAGCGATCTCATCGAATGGTTTGGCGGGAACGGCGTCTTTCCAGTCTGTCCTGCGATTCAGGCGCCATTTTTTATAAAGCTTATAAAGAAAATACGCCAAACCGGCCAAAAGCAGAACCAGAAACAAAAAAAACAATAACGTTCCCCAGTCGAATATATATAGTACCCCTTTAATATCTTTTAATTGTTCCGGCATCAGTGAGCTATCCTTCTTTCCCGTACTTTAAAAAACTGTTTCAGCGCGGCGACATATTCGCCATCAGCACCCAGTTCCAGATGATCGAGTTTCAGTGATCTGAAAAATTTTCGTAAATCGCTTAACTCTTTGGCGGAGATTTCATTATAAGCCTTACGCAGATTTTTATTACGCAAATCGACCTCTATCAATTCTCCCGACTCCGGATCTTCAAAACTAACCATTGGCAGTTCGGGTAGATTTTTTTCCAGCTTATCTTTGATAATAATCGGAATGAGGTCATGTTTTTTCGCCAGAATTCTGATTGGCTGTTCATAATCTTGGGCCAGAAAATCAGAAATAACAAATAATACGGAGCTCTTTTTATTGACCCGGCTCAGGTAGCGCAGGGCCTGCGCCATGTCGGTCCTTTTCCCCTGGCGTTTAAAAGAAAGTATATCCCTTACAACCAGCAGAACATGGCGTCTTCCTCTTTTTGGCGGAATATATTTTTCGATCTGGTCGGAGAACATAAGCAGGCCGACCAGATCATTGTTCTTGATCGCGGAAAAAGCGAGCACCGCCGCAATTTCGGCTGCGGCTTCATTCTTGTTTAATTTCTGGGAGCCGAAATCCTGGGAAGCACTTACATCAACACAAAGTATTATGCTTTGCTGTCTCTCTTCAATAAATTTCTTGATATATGGAGAACCCAGACGGGCGCTGACATTCCAATCAATCAGACGGATATCATCTCCCGGAACGTACTCGCGAACTTCGTAAAATTCCAAGCCCTGTCCTTTGAAAACACTGCGGTATTCTCCG
>CAVQCU010000167.1:0-28807 GCA_963710995.1 uncultured delta proteobacterium | reverse complement strand
CGCCGGTGTCGACTTTGATACCGGGAATGATGCCGGCGTCTGTGATAACTTTAACAAAGGGGGTGCCATCTTTCTTTTGCTGACGGATGGTCTCGTCGTAGAGGATCACGCCACTAATGCACTCGCCGAGACAGGGAGTGGTCAAAATTAATTCCCGATAAGCGCGCCGGGCCTCCTCTGTCTGGGGAATTCCCAATCTGGCAAATCGTTTGTTGCAGGTTGGATTACTTTCATCCATGGCCAGAAGACCTTTGTCTCCAGCAACCATCGCCCCGGCAGTGACTATAAGTTCTTTTGAACTCATCTCTGATCCCTCAAATTAAACCTTCCACTCTTTTTCCAAAGCAGCCACCTTTGCAAGACGGCGCCTAAACCGTTCGGCCCCTTTGAAATGGGCATTCAAGAATGCCTGGACCAAATCCCAGGACAAAGCATATCCGGTAATCCGGCCGCCCAGACACATAACGTTCATATCGTCGTCCTCTACCCCCTGATGTGCGGAGAAGGAATCAGTGATCAACGCCGCACGCACGCCGGGCACCTTGTTAGCCGCAACGCAAGCGCCTACACCGCTGCCGCAGATGGCCAGTCCCCGGGTAATTTCACCTTTCGCCACAGCCCTCGCAAGTGGCACCACAAAATCAGGGTAGTCATCTCCTGTAACCAGTTCATGGGCTCCGAAGTCCTCCACTTCATAACCGGCAGTCTTGAGGGCCACCGTCAGTTGCACTTTCAACTCGAACCCGCCATGGTCTGCAGCAATGCCAATGCGCATTATTTCTCCTCCACTTTCAGCTTTTCGCATACCGCCTCATTGGCTCTCTCGCGAAGAATGCGTATATTTTTCATAATGTCCCCCGTAAATACCGCGCTTCCGGCTATAAGTTGGGTAGCTCCGGCCTTCACGACCAGCGGTATAGTATTATTATTTATTCCGCCATCCACTCCTATGGATATATCAAGGTCTTTTTGATCTAACATTGTTTTAATAGCTGCTACTTTTTTTTCTGAACCTTTTATAAATCTCTGTCCGCCGAAGCCCGGCTCAACGGTCATGATTAAGACCATATCCATCTTATCAATGATATCTTTGATGGTATCGGGCGGCGTATTCGGCCTTAGCGCTATACCGGCTTTCACTTTCAAGCCCTTTATCATCTCCACGGCTTTTCTGAAATTACGGCAGGCTTCCTGATGTATAATTATGCAATCAGAACCGGCCCGTTTAAAATCCGCCACATATTGTTCCGGATTATCGACCATGAGATGCGTCTGAAGATAAAGGTCGGTATATTTTCTTATCGCCTTGATCACTACGGCGCCGATAGAAATGTTCGGGACAAAATGCCCGTCCATCACGTCCAGATGCAGGCGCGAACATCCTGCCCTTTCTACTTTTTTAATCTCTTTGCCAAGATTAGTAAAATCGGCCGACAGTATTGACGGAATTATCTCTATACTTTGCATAAAATGCTTTTCTTCTTTTCCGGTTTACGTTTCTTTTCTTTATCTATCTTCAGCATCATGTGCAGATGCTCCGCCACGCTTAGCGTTTTCTCTTGCTACGTTCCGTTTTGACTCCACTTCCAGTCCCTGATTTCCGGCATGTCCTGGCCGTGTTTGTCGATGTACTGATTGTGCTCGATGAGCTTGTCATGCACCATCTTCTTCAGGTAAGCCCCCTTGGAGCCCAACTGCGGCAGGCGATCCACCACGTCCTGTACCAGGTGGAACCGGTCCAGTTTGTTCTGTACCCTGATGTCAAAAGCCGTCGTGATCGTGCCCTCTTCCACATAGCCCCGGACGTGGAGGTTGCGGTTGGTCCGGCGGTAGGTCAGCCGGTGGACTAACCAGGGGTAGCCGTGGAAGCCGAAGATGATATGTTTATCCTTAGTGAAAAGCGAATCGTAATTTGTATCACTCAGTCCGTGCGGGTGTTCGGTTTGCGGCTGCAACCTCATTAGATCGACGACATTGATCACCCGGATTTTCAAGTCAGGCAGATGCTGGCGAAGGATAGAAACGGCCGCCAAAATCTCCAGCGTGGGCGTGTCTCCGCAACAGGCCATCACCACGTCCGGCTCGGTGCCCTGATCGTTGCTGGCCCATTGCCAGATGCCGATTCCTTCCGTACAGTGCACGACCGCCGCATCCATGGTCAGCCATTGGGGCAGGGCGTGTTTTCCCGCAACCACTACGTTCACATAATGCCGGCTCTTCAGGCAGTGATCAAAGACTGACAACAGGCAGTTGGCGTCGGGCGGAAGATACACGCGCACGATGTCGGCCTTCTTGTTGATGACGTGGTCGAGGAACCCGGGGTCCTGGTGCGTGAAGCCGTTGTGATCCTGCTGCCAGACGTGTGAGGCTAGTAGATAGTTCAGCGACGCGATCTTCCGGCGCCAGGGTAGTTCCAACGTTACCTTCAGCCACTTGGCATGCTGGCTGAACATCGAATCTATAATGCGAATGAAGGCCTCATAGCTGTTGAACAGCCCGTGTCGTCCGGTGAGCAGATAACCCTCCAACCAACCCTCGCACTGGTGTTCACTGAGCATCGAATCCAGCACAAGTCCGGCAGGCGCGAGGAATTCATCATTCTTTACCGTTCGGGCGTCCCACTGACGATTGGTTTCTTCAAAAACCGCGCTCAAAAGATTCGAAAGCGTTTCGTCGGGGCCAAATATCCGGAAATTTCGTTGATCCTTATTCAGTTTGACCACGTCACGCAAAAACTTACCCAGCACAAGCGTATCTTGGCCGTCAACGGCTCCAGGCGAAGGCACATTCACCGCGTGAACCCGGAAATCCGGCATGTGCAGATCGCGCAGCAGAATTCCGCCGTTGGCGTGGGGATTTGCGCCCATCCGCCGATCTCCCTTAGGTGCCAGTTCAGCCAATTCCGGCATGAGCCGGCCATTCTCATCGAACAGTTCTTCTGCTCTGTAGCTTTTCATCCAGCTTTCCAGTTGCTTGACATGATCGGGATGATCGGGATCCACGAGGAGCGGCACCTGATGAGCACGAAAGGTGTCTTCGATTTGTAGACCGTCAACCACTTTTGGTCCCGTCCAGCCCTTTAGTGACTTGAAGACGATCATTGGCCAACGCGGCCGAGTGGCGTCGTTCTTGTCCCGTGCATTGTTTTGGATTTGCTGAATCTCCTCGATGACTTTTTCCAAAGTACCAGCCATGAGTTGATGCATCTTTTCCGGTTCATCGCCTTCTACAAAGTAAGGCGTCCAGCCGCAGCCTCGCAAAAATTGCTCTAATTCTTCATGTTCTATGCGGGCGGAAAAGGTTGGATTCGAAATCTTGTAGCCATTGAGGTGCAGGATCGGTAGCACTACTCCGTCGGTAATCGGGTTGAGAAACTTGTTGGATTGCCATGAGGTCGCCAAAGGACCCGTCTCAGCTTCGCCGTCGCCGACGACGCAGGCGATAATCAGGCCGGGATTGTCGAATGCGGCCCCGAAAGCATGGCTGAGCGAATAGCCAAGCTCACCACCTTCGTGAATCGACCCCGGTGTCGTCGGAGCAACATGGCTGGAAATCCCGCCGGGAAACGAGAATTGCGTGAACAACTTCTTGAGACCGTCCTCGTCTTGAGTAACGTTCGGATAAACTTCACTCCAAGTGCCTTCGAGGTAAACGTTGCCTACAATCGCCGGGCCGCCGTGACCGGGTCCGGCAATATAGAACATATCCAGGTCATACTTTTTGATAACCCGGTTCAAATGCACATAGATGAAGTTCTGGCCGGGTGTCGTTCCCCAATGCCCGACTACCAGCGGCTTCACGTGCGACAATTTCAGCGGCTTCCGAAGCAGCGGATTGTCATAGAGATAAATCTGGCCGACCGAAAGATAGTTCGCGGCACGCCAATACGCGTTCATTTTTCGCAGCAGATCGGGCGACAATGGTTTATCTATTTTGTTCGACTTCTCCGTTTCCACGGTGATGTTTTTCCTGACTCCATTTTTTACCTTCATAGCAATGTTCCTTTCAGACGCCTTTTTCGTTTTCATAATTCGCAACACCCTTCCTCGCGCTTGCTTCAGCGAGAATGCTTTTTGGCAGCCACTTTATCGACCCAGTATCCTTGACGATTGTAATGTCGATGCAGTCTGGTTTCATAATCCCGAGTTATCAGCAGTTCCTCCGTGTATTCCGGTGACTGCTTGATGGTCTCGCGGAGAAGATTAACGAAGACTGTCGACTCGCTCCAACTAACGCGCTCGATCCATTGCGTTGAAACCAGGACCTTTTTCCCCGGCCACCAGTTCCGTGTATCTATGATTAGATAACGAATTGCCCATGTCTCGTCATCGATTATAAAATCTTCGACGTGGCCAATCTCGCCGTCTGTGGCTTGGATGTGATAGCCGCTCACGGCAGAAGTGCTGCGTAAATGGTGATCCCACGCTTTCTCACCTTTTGTGGGTTTTTTCCATTTTTCACGATCATACACAACAGAGGGATAAGACCCCCACATATATGGGCCATACCAATACATCGGCCATCCATAATACTCATAGTAATCCCCTTCGAATTGTCGCGAGACGGGCCTATCACTGTTCAAGGATGGACTGTCCTCAATTTGTTTTTTGGTCAAATCGATAGTTATGTATTGTCCTTCTTTATTCACAGCGACCAGCGCATACGGCGAGATCAATACTTGCCTGCCCAAAAGCCAACTTCCTGTGTCGGCAACCAGATAACGAATCGTCCAGTGCTGGTCATCAAAATAGAATTCTTTGACCTTTCCTATTTCCGCATCGCGGCTGTGCAATTTATACCCTTTTAGCGATTTGGCTTTCCTTAACATAATAGCACTCCTTTCATTTTTTGAGTTTCGCTTTTGTCCGTTGTTGCCGCCTGGCTGAAGGCGTGTTTAATAAATCAGTTTTATTGTGATCTGCGCAATTGCCGGCACTCCTATTGCTCCGTCATGGGTGGTTTCGCTATGGGGGACCGCATCGAAAAATGATTCATACAAAATTATTGTTCCGCCGCTTGGCCGGAATTCCTTTCTTTATTCTTTCGAGCCAAGGCCGAGAGTGTCACAAACCGTCTCGGCTATCATAAGTTCTTCATCCGTGCGAATGACGCGGACCGTAACCCGGCTGGTGTCTGTAGAAATCACGCCCTCATTTGCCGCATTTCGCTTTTCTTCCAGTTCGATTCCAAGGAACCCCAGCCCCTCGCAGCTCCGGGCCCGGACTACGGGTGCCTTCTCGCCGATGCCGCCGGCGAACACCAGCGTGTCCAGTCCGCCCAACGCCGCCGCGAATGCCCCAATCCATTTCTTTATCTGGTAGCAAAACAGCGCGACCGCTTCCGCCGCCCGTACGTCTTCGGTTTCGTGATCGAGCAAATAACGCATATCGGAACTGGTCTCCGACACGCCGAGCAGTCCGGACTGGAAATTGACCATCTCATTGAATTGCTTATCGCTCATTTTTTCGGTGCGAGCTAAATACCAAACCAGTCCGGGATCGATATCACCGGAGCGTGTGCTCATGGGCACCCCGGCTGTAGGGGTGAAACTCATGCTTGTATCCATAGATTTGCCGTCACGTACCGCCGCCAGACTCGCGCCATTGCCGAGGTGAGCAAGGATAATGCGGCCATGCGCTGCTTCTGTCCCGCCCAGGCGGGCCAGTTCTCTCATGAGAAATGCATATGACAACCCGTGAAACCCGTACCGCCGCACACCCTGCGCTTCGTAACGGCGCGGAATCGGCAACAACCGGGCCACGCGCGGCAGATCATGGTGAAAGGCCGTGTCGAAACACGCCACCTGGGGCAGGTCGGGAAACCGGCGATGAAACGCCTCGGTCAACAGGATCTCTTCCGGCATATGTTCAGGATCGAATGGACTGAGCTGGCGCAGCTCGTTAACCATTTCCGCTGTGATTTGCTGCGGCTTGCTATACTTCGGCCCGCCATGCACCACGCGGTGCCCAACCGCAGTTAACTCCCCACGCCGGATTCGTTCCTCGATCCAATCCATCAGAATGCCCACCGCCACCGTGTGATCCGGCGCCGTCACTAACCGTGAAAAGCTATCCGTCTGGTTCAAGCCTTTTACCACAAACGTGGCCTCCGGCAGTCCAATCCGCTCAATACCGCCTTCCAGAATTCGTCGGAGCGGTTCACCGGCCTCGAACACCGCGAACTTGATGCTCGACGATCCGCCATTGATTGTCAGAATGCGTGGGTTAACTGGTTTCATGGATGACTCCTTCGTCATTTAGCAATCCGAATGAAGCCAGTTTCGCGCACGTGGAGCCATAATCCGTATGAAGAATGCTTCGAATTCCCAAACCTTCCGCAATCTGGACGAACATTGGGGTGTTTTCGATATAGACTACCTGCGAGGCTTTCGCTTGAGCGATATCCAGAGCAAGCCGAAAAATGTCCGCATCGGGCTTGCGGAGGTGGACGAAGCAGGAAGAAATAAAAGAATCCACAAACCCGTTCAACTTGAATTTTCTAATCCGATACTCATTCAGTTCCCGTGCTTCGTTGCTGACCACGACAATCTTCAATCCATACTTTGCTTTAAGGCGGCGGACCAACTCGATCATTTTGGGATATGGCTTAGACTGGGCGAACATAAATTCCCGAAACTGAGCCGGAGTAAATGACCGCTCTTCGTAGAACACCACCCATCCGAGGTATTCCTCAAGGGTGATCTTACCTAACTCGTAAGTATCAAGTATCTGGTTATACCGGGTTTCCATCTCTTTCGGATTCAGGTCGAACTCCTTGTCCGCCAGTTTGCGGAACGCGTGACCCCATCCGTCAGTGAGCAACACGCCGCCAATATCCACAAACAAAAATTTAATTCCGGTCTTTTCTCTCATCCTGTCTCCTTTTCCATACCGTTTTTCATACATCTATTCGAAATCGAATCACTGCTGTGCTGCCTTAGCCACGTGCAATGTGAATTCGCAGATCGACTTTGTGTTTCTGCCTATCATCAACTAAAGGAATTGTAAGTTCATGCCGCTCGATGTTGTCGACCGTCAACAGAGTCATGCCGTCCGCCGCCTGCGTTTGACATATCGTGATGTAATAGACCGTCTCCCGATACCGATAGTTAATCTTGAACGACGCCCAGTGTGCCGGGATGCAGGGTTCGATATGCAGTTTATCCGCCTCGAGCCGCAGTCCCAAAATTGATTCAACGATCAACCGATACATCCAGCCCGCCGAGCCCGAATACCATGTCCAGCCGCCACGGCCGGTATGAGGCGACAGCGCATAAACATCGGATGCAACGACATACGGCTCTACCTTGTAAATTGCAATCGACTCGGCGCTCCAGGCATGGTTTACCGGATTGATGATCGACAACAGTTCCCATGCGCGACGATTGTCCCCTATGGCGGCAAATGCCATCGCTGCCCAAACTGCCGCATGGGTGTATTGCGCGCCATTCTCTCTGACGCCGGGAACATACGCCTTTATATAGCCGGGGTCCGGGGTCGATTTGTCGAATGGCGGCGTCAGTAACTGGATCACTGCATCGTCACGATGCACAAGATGCTTGTCGAGAGCGTCCATGGCCATGCGCGAGCGCCCGGCATCAGCCGCCCCGGATAAAACAGACCAGCTTTGCGCAATCGAATCAATCCGGCATTCGGGGTTACTTGCCGATCCCAGCGGCGTACCGTCGTCGAAGTAGGCGCGGCGATACCATTCGCCATCCCAGCCATGCTGCTCAATATTCCGGCGAAGCTGTTCTGCTTCCTTCCGGCAAAGTTCGGCGAAAACCGGATCGCCATGCAGCTGTGCAACTTCAGCGAATTGCCTGAGCACGTCATAAAGGAAAAACCCCAGCCAGATGCTTTCGCCTTTGCCCTGCGCGCCCACTTTATTCATACCGTCGTTCCAGTCACCGGTACCCATGAGCGGCAGGCCATGTACGCCAAAGCAAAGGCCTCTTTGTACTGCCCGCACGCAATGCTCGTATAACGTCGCTGTTTCGTCTGACCGGCCGGGTAGTTCATAATACGATTCTTCCTCCGGCTTGAGCGGCCTGCCTTCCAGAAAATGGATAGTCTCATTCAGTACGCCGGTATCACCGGTACTCGAAACATAGCGGCACGTCGCGAATGGCAGCCAAAGGAAATCATCCGAGCAACGGGTACGAACACCCCTGCCCATCGGGGGATGCCACCAATGCTGGACATCGCCTTCCTTGAACTGACGGGATGCGCAGAGGAGCAAATGCGCACGCACAAGTCCTGGCTCGGTATGAACGAGCGCCATCACGTCCTGCAGCTGATCGCGAAAACCGAAAGCGCCCGATGATTGGTAAAACGCGCTCCGTCCCCACAGTCGGCAAGCCATGGTTTGATAGACCAGCCAGCCATTGGCCAGCATATTGATGGATGGATCGGGCGTTTCCACATTTACCGCGCCGAGGGTGTGCTTCCAGTAGTTCGTGACGACTTCGAGCGCGCTGCGCGCTGCAGCAGATCCTCGAAAACGCTGCACCACCTGGCGCACATCATCGCCGTTTCGAGCCGCCCCAAGCCTGAAAGTGATCTCGCGTTCCTGCCCATCGGCCAGTTCGAACGGTACCTGGATTACGGCACAGGGATCAAGTGCCGCGCCTACCCTGCCGGAAAGACGCGACGACGACATCGCAGTAGGATTCTGTAGCGTTCCGTTGCGACCAATGAATTCAGTCCTGTCGCTGCTGAAACTTCGCGTCGCATCGTCCACATCGAAAAAAGCAACCTGTTCGCCGAACTCCTCGTTGTATACATTACGCGCCAAGAGCGCGCCGCTGTCGGGATCGATCTGGGTGATCACATGCATCATCGATTTTGGCCGCAGGTCTCCCAGCACCCATTCAATGTATCCGGTGACGGAGAGGCGGCGCAACCGGCCTGATTTGTTGCACACCTTCAACACCGCGAACTTGACCGGTGCATCCAACGCCACATAAACCCGCAGTTCGGAGTCAATACCATCCTCTGTATGGGTGAACACGCTGTAGCCGAATCCGTGCCGGCAAACGTAATATCCCTCTCCGCGGCTGGGCCAGGGCGTAGGCGACCAGAAGTGTCCACTTTCTTCGTCCCTCAGGTAAAAGGCTTCGCCGCCGGAATCGCTTACGGGGTCGTTCGACCAGGGCGTGAGTAGAAACTCCTGCGCGTTCTCGCTCCATGTGTTGGCGCAGCCGCTTTCCGAAACGATGGTGCCGAATGATGGATTCGCTAGTACGTTCACCCACGGCGCCGGTGTCATCTGACCGGGTGCGATCGTAATGACGTACTCGCTTCCATCAGGTGTGAATCCGCCAAACCCGTTGTAAAACATCAGATCGCCACAAGAAGACTCGACGGCCGTCGCTGGTTCTGTGTGCAGGGTTTGAGTTGGTATAAAAAGCGGAACAACGGCATCAGCAAGGCTGCGCCGTTTGATCTGTTCCGCAAGCGTGCCACCTCTGTCATCGAGCACCACGCGAGCAACCGACTGAAGCAAAATGTGGTCCTCGCTCGACAAAGGCCCCTCAAGTCTCACGAATATTCCACCCGGCTTATCGCTAAGATCGGCTTCGGCGCCAGTGGAGATCAGCTTCATGATCTGATCGTGAAGCGATTGCCGGTTGCCGGCACCTTCTGAGCCGCAGATCACCAGATCGACTGTCAGTCCCTTTAAACGCCAGTAAGCATGGGCCTGCAATAACTGGCGCACCAAATCGATATTGGCAGGTTCCCCTATTTGCAACAGCACGATCGGTAAATCCCCGGAAATTGAATTGCCCCATAAACCGGATTGCCCCCTGTGGTTCTTGATAATAATGTCAGGATCGGCGCGCAATGAAGCATTGGCGTAAATAATAGAGTCGGCAAGTCGGCCATAGAGTTGTGCGTCGACTTCGGTCGCATTGAGCTGCCGCATGATCGACTGGCTGTGCGTACATGCCAATTCGAAGACGCGATCGGTCAAATGCGTATCCTGGTATTTTTCGATGAGTTTCAAGCATGCGTCACGGGTCTCACCGATGCCGGTGATGAAAGCAACTGTTGCCGATTGTTCCGGTTCCAGTGTTATCCGGCATCGGATAGCGACAATCGGATCAAGTACGGGACCCTCGCTGTCCGACAGCGCCGTGACATTAAGCATCGCCTGCGGATTGACAAGCGTATTTCCTCGGCCAATGAAACGCATCCGGTCCGTTTCATATGAGATGTCGCCCGGAAACGACTCACTGGGAACAAATAGGTGAAACATCCATAGTGACGCATGGTCGGCAGCGCCGGACCGGCGATTATACAGGATTGCCTGCTGCTCACGGACGATCTCCGTCTGGACAAAAAGATTGCTAAAAGCGGGATGCGCAGCGTCGGCAGCAGCCAATGCGAGAACCACTTCCGCATAACTCGTCAGATCAATTACCTTGCGTGCTCCTGAGCGGTTCGTGATGCCAATTCGCCGTACTTCGATGTCATCCTCCGGCGAAACGGCAATCTCCATGTATGTATCCATGCCCTGTTCAAAACACCGGAATACTGCGCACGCCTCCGAAAACTTTGCTCGATATGCCGCTGATGGATTGAGTGCTGGTTGATAGGTAGTTGACCAGAACGTACCGGTCGCCACATCGCGCAGATAGCAGAACGTGCCCCAATTGTCTCGCGTGCTATCTTCGCGCCAGCGCGTGACCGCGATGTCCTTCCAGCGACTGTAGCCACCTCCCGCGTCCGTGATCATGACGTGATATCGGCCGTTCGACAGCAATTGCACTGCCGGTATCGGCGTGGTGGCGCCATACAAAACGCGCACCGGTGCTTCCAGTATGCTGTCCACAAGCTCAGGGTTCATAACCAACCCCCGCTAAAACCCGCACGCCTCAAGCCGCCGGCGATGTATGGGCAGTTTCGCATCAATCGCCACAATAAGCCAGTACGATAGTTTTCGATCATCAAAACAATCGGCCCTTGATTAAGTCCGTAATGCCATGGTGATACCCAGCCAAAGGGATTGCTCGATTTTACCGGATAGGTCGGATTGAATGTCGCCTTGAAGCCATAGGGATGGTCCATTTTCCAATTGATCTCGTTTACCAGATAGTCGATCGCGGGCAGCACGATCTCCGGCGCGAACGGCAGCGATGTCACCACCGCCCACGGCGCAATAGTGCCGTCGTCGGGCCCATACGGTACGCCACGCCCCAGATAATCGAAAAATTGGCGTTCGATGCCGTTCACTTTGATCGTGTCTGGGCCGGGGCCGTCGCTTGCGGTAATCCCCCAGCAATTGCGGCCATAACCCACGAACTTGAGCGGGTTGTCCATCGCATACTGTTGTTGCACATAAGTCGCGCGACGGCTGTTCTCGAAATAGTCGATGCCCTTGTTGTGCATGAACGCGTCCCGAATGCCACGAAAGTCGATCCAGACATGCGAGAGCTGGTGCGTGAATAAGGACCCGGCGTAAAGATATTCATATCCGTAACAGCGTTCCCACCGGTAAGTCGAAGTCCACGCGGTATAGCAGCTCTCGGGCAGAGGATGAGTGGGCGAGCCCAGTCCCAGGACATACAACAACATCGCTTCATCGTAGCCTTCCCAACGGTATTTGAGAAATCCGCTTTCGGGCTTCCAACCGTGCGTAACCGTTGTGCCAAGGTTTTGCGCCCATTGCCAATCCGCACGGCGATAAAGCGCGTCGGCGAGGGTGCGGATTTCATGCTCGTCGGCCGTATCCTTATCAAAATAAACTCCCGCAGCTAACGCACCCGCCAGCAGAAAAGCGCTATCTATCGTTGATAGTTCGCATTGCCAGACACGCCGGCCGGTCTGCATGTCAAGAAAATGATAATAAAATCCCTGGTAGCCGGTAGCGTCGGGCTCGGGGCCTTGTGGACTGTTCCAGAAAAAACGCAACGTGATCAGCGTTCGCTTTGCCGCCGCTGCACGCGACATATATCCACGCTTGACGGCCACCGGGTAAGCCGCCAGCGCCAAGCCGGTAGCGGCAATACTGGCAGGCCAATCCGATGCATTCTTGTCGATCACCAGCCCGTTGTCCGGATTCGTCTCATGCAGAAAGTAGCTGAATGATTTGTGCTGAAGTTTTTCCAGCTCAGCGTCGGCAAAAGCGTGCGGCTGCAGCGCAATATCATGCGAATTTTTCTGTTCAATCATGTTTTTTCCTCAAGGTATTTCCTGGCGACACCCCTACCGCAAGGGCGTCGTTGACGATTGTCTGTGCTTCATCCAGGATGCGGCGCAGATAGTCGGCTCCACGGAAGCTCTCCGCATATATCTTGTAAATGTCTTCGGTCCCTGACGGACGTGCCGCAAACCATCCGCTCTCGGAAATCACCTTTATTCCACCTATGGACACGCCGTTGCCAGGTGCGTGGGTGAGAATGGTCCGGATTTTTTCACCCGCCAGTTCAGCGATCTTGACCTGCTGGGATGATATCTTCGCCAAAAGCACCTTTTGATCCGGAGTACATTGTGCCTCAACGCGGTCGTAGGCCGGCTCACCGAACTCGCGTGTGAGTTCACGGTAGATTTCGCCGGGATCGCGGCCCATCCTGGCTGTGATCTCTGCCGCAAGCAAAGCCGGGATGATTCCGTCTTTGTCCGTCGTCCAGACGCTACCATCCAGACGAACGAAAGACGCACCAGCGCTCTCTTCGCCGCCGAAGCCAAGCGAGCCGTCGAGCAGACCATCCACGAACCACTTGAAGCCAACCGGTACCTCGTAGAGTTTCCTTCCCAGTTTCGCAGTGACATGATCGATCATCCGGCTACTCACCACCGTCTTGCCGACCGCCGCTTCCTTGCTCCACTTCGGCCGGTGTTGAAAAAGATAAAAAATAGCGACGGAAAGGTAGTGATTGGGAGCAAGCAATCCCCCACTCCTGGTGACAATCCCGTGTCTGTCGTGGTCAGTATCGCAGGCAAAAGCAATATCGAAGCGTTCCTTCAGGCCGATTAACCTCTGCATCGCATAGGGTGAGGATGGGTCCATGCGGATCTGGCCGTCCCAATCTACAGTCATAAATCGGAAAGTCGGGTCGACGGCATCGTTCACGACCGTGAGGTTCAACCCGTAGCGCTCGGCAATCGGTCCCCAGTAGTGGATTCCGGCGCCGCCGAGCGGATCTACTCCCATGCTGATCCTCGCACCGCGAATGACGTCCATGTCGAGCACATTGGCGAGATCAGCAATGTAAGTATTGAGATAGTCGTGCCGGTGCGTTGTTGGGGCGCGAAGGGCTTTCTCGAAAGGAATCCTTTTCACACTTAGAAGTCCATTTTCTAAAAATTCGTTTGCCTTCGCTTCGATCCAATCTGTAACACCGCTTTCCGCCGGTCCGCCGTTAGGAGGATTATACTTGAAACCTCCATCATGAGGCGGATTATGCGAAGGCGTGATCACTATACCATCGGCAAATCCTGTCTTGCGCCCGCGGTTGTATGTAATAATCGCATGAGAAATAACAGGCGTTGGGGTGTATTCATCTTTATCCGCGATCATGACTTCCACCCCGTTTGCCGCCAGCACTTCAAGAGCGCTGGCAAGAGCCGACACTGAAAGGGCATGCGTGTCCAGGCCGAGAAACAGAGGACCATCTATCTTCTGCTGTTTTCGGTAGAGACAAATGGCCTGACTGATGGCGAGGATATGCCATTCATTGAATGCTTTATCGAAGGCTGAACCACGATGCCCTGACGTGCCGAACGCAACACGTTGCGCTGAAACCTTCGTGTCAGGCACTTCAGTATAATAAGCCGTGATGAGTTTGGGTACGTTAATAAGCATCGCTGGCTCGGCAGGTTTTCCTGCATAAGGGCTTATTTTCATCATTCTCCCTTTAAATTATTCTGATGACTTTTTTGTCAAGGCCGCCATCAGCTTGTCGAATGGTTCATCGAATTTCTTGACGCCTTCGTCTTCAAGCTGTTGAGTCACCTTATCGATGCTGATTCCGAGTCCCGGTAATCGTGCCATTATCCAATGGGCTTCCTTGACATCTTGTTCGAGGCGCAATTTCGGATCGCCGTGCTTGCGGTAAGCATCGATGGTTTTAAGCGGAACTGTGTTTACGGTGTCCGAACCGATTATTGGTTCAATATACTTTATATCGCTGTAGTCCGGGTTCTTTGTGCCTGTGCTGGCCCAGAGCAACCGCTGTGCACGAGCGCCCTTATCAGCCAGTTTCTTAAACCTGTTACTGCCAAAAATTTCCTTATAGATTTGGTAAGCCGCCTTAGCGCTTGAGATAGCCACTTGTCCATGCACTTTCTTCGCAATTTCCGTCTTCTTGCCGTCTGGCTTGATGAATTTCTCCACCAGCGGGTCCACAAGGGTGTCAATACGGCTTAAAAAGAAGCTGGCCACTGATGCTATATGTTCCAACGGTTTCCCTTGAACTGCGCGTGCTTCGAGGCCCGCAATGAATGATTCAGCGGCTTGTCGATAACGAGGCAATCCAAAGAGCAACGTCACATTGACATTTATCCCTTCATTTATGAGTTGCCGGATTGCAGGCAGACCATCAGACGTCGCCGGGACTTTGATCAAAACGTTAGGCCTGTTCAGTGCAGCCCATAACCGTCGGGCTTCCTCAATTGTACCTTTGGTGTCATGCGCCAGATGAGGGTTGACCTCCAAACTGACATATCCATCTTTGCCGTCAGTCTTTTCATACACAGACTTGAACTCGTCAGCCGCGTTCTGTACGTCGCGCTGGCTGAGAGTTTCATAGATCGTTTTAACATCCATTTTCTTGAGGGCCATATCGTGAACATCTTTATCGTAAATGTTGCTTTCAGCTATTGCCTTCTCAAAGATAGATGGGTTCGAGGTCATCCCTCGCAGTCCATCCTCCTCGATCAGATGCCGGAGCCCTCCGCTGGCAATCAGATCGCGCCGGATATAGTCGAGCCAGATGGATTGGCCGAGCGCTTCCAATTTTTTCAAAGGATTCTCTTTCATTATTTTGCCCCTGCTATTTAATTTGATGAAAACCATGCGAAATTGAAGATTCTCTGTTCATATCCATTTCAGGTCACACCTCCATACCTTTACGCATTTTCATTCGCTGTGGATTTCATTTTTCACGGGAACTGAGTTTATTATATAACCAGGCAAAAATTGCGCCGCCTATTAAACCATCGAAAAAAGCCCAGACTAGACCTACTAGACTGCCTATGGGAGAAATGCTGTATCCTATGTAAATGCTGCTTATAAGCGTCGGCGCTCCCGATGCTTTCCCTATAATTATCATCCACCATGTACCGAAAAACAAACCGAAGCCCCATAGAAGCCCAAATGCCAGTCCGAAAGCCTTTGCGTTAAGTTTCATAGCACATCCTCCTTTTTTATTATTCCAGCGCCGCAATTTTCCTCAGGCGCGTTGGAAACGTTTTGACTGATTTCCATGAGAGCGCATTTCCCGTAACTTGCCGAGGGTTAAGCGAACGAATACCTAATAATATTGTTTCCTAAGAATCGAAGATTCTCCGCGGCTTGCCACGGAGAGCTTCAATGACCCAATTGCCTTGGTCAGTGTAATAGCAAATAGTCTGCCAATAGCCGAAGGAATATATAAATATGGATTCGTCCTTTAATAACAGTTGTTTATATTAACAAAAGAGAATGGCAAAGCAGCATTAAATGATTCTTTTGGCCTCAGTATTTGGTGGAGCCTCAATATATTGAGGGATGCTTTAAAGGGATATGGACAGTATGATCCGGTTCTTTTGTCTGATGCCGAACTATTTAGAGCTTATGTATTATCGCTCTTAAAGATGCTGGGATGGATGCTCAGGATCGTCACTGCCCTGTCCTTCCCCTCGAAACACCTATTTCCCAATGCTCGGAAGATTATTGACTTCTTCTATTACTTTTTTGCTGAAATCATTTTCTTTTGCATAATAGGGCAACGGCATACTGGCAACATCGATTACTAAAGTATATTTTTCTTTTTCGGCTATTTTGCGTACGACCTTCATAATTGGGGGAAGAAGTTTACGGGCGATTTCTTCATCCTGTCCTTTCATTTCTTTATTTGAATCCTCAACCAATAATTGATAATCGCGTAAATTTTTTTGATAGATAGTTCCTTTTTCCTGACGGGCGGTTTTAGTCATGATTTCACCCTGCTTATCTAATTCGTCCTTGAGCCTTTTCAGTTCACTTTCTGCCGCAGTAATTTTTTCATGCTTCTTATCATATAATTTCTTGAATTCTTCACCTGCTTTTTTGCCTGCGTTCGAGTTTTCCATTATTTCCCGTAGATTGATAAAACCAATCTTACTGTCGGCGGCATAGCCTTTGGTATTTATCAGAATAAAACCTATTAAGATAAATCCTGCAATCAGACAAATATTTTTTTTCATATAAAATCTCCTCATACATTTACTGAATATATCTTTTTATACAACTACTGCCTTTTTTTTGAATTAGATCAAATGCAAAATATTTGTGGCTGCAAGACTTAATAGCCCCAGGCACCACTCCGGGGCTATGAAATCCGCTGTTGATGAAGCACCTACAAAGAAGGACACAAGATTCTTCTCAGCAATTTATTATACATAATGCTTTGAAAACGTATCTACCTATTTTTTCCATGCAGTTGATTAATGGTGACTTCAACATATCTATTATTTAACTACGAAATGATCTCTTCTGTTTTTTGCCCAGGCTTCTTCATTATGATCAGGATCGAGAGGACGTTCTTTGCCATAACTAATTGTTTTTATCCTTTTTTGATCCACACCGGAATTAACAAGGAATTTCTTTGCTTCTTGTGCTCTGCGATCTCCCAGCGCCAAGTTATATTCTGTAGTTCCTCTCTCATCGCAATTTCCTTCAATAACAATTTTGACCATCTTGTTTTTTAAAAGGTAATCGGCATGACCGGAAAGAATTTTTCTGTCTTCCTGACCAATGCTATATTGATCAAAATCAAAATGAATATCCTTCAGGTCAGCTGTAATCTCTGACGCTGCCGGTTCCATCGTTGTTTGTTCTTTGCCAATACTTTGTTTTGCCGATTCCTCTTGTTTCGCTAATGACCCGCCCATGCCGGGCTTCTCGTTTTGTTTGATTGCCGATTCGTTTTGAGCAGAAGCGGTTCCCTCACTCTTTGTTAAATGTTTTTCCGCACATCCCGCATAAGCCAGCACAAAAACAACCAGACACAAAAAAATAATCCACTTTTTCATTTTTATAACTTACCTCCTCATAGTTTTTTAAATTCATTATTTGCAGAGGTAATGAATATCTATGGAGCCTTTGATTCATTATCTACTGTTTTTAAGTGTATTAAGTCCTAGTTGCTTATTGCTTTTAAAATTGTCAGCGGACTCGATTTTTTTTAGTATATAAACAATAGCTCTATTTTTTTCATTGTCCCAACTATAAAGTTTTATTAAATCATTAGTCATTATGTAGCCTATAAGCATTTTTTTATTGTTCTGATTGATAAGACAAATATTTCTACCTCTTTCGCCTAAATACCCTTCAAAAACCCATAATGTCTTTTTACCATTACTTTTACTTTCCGCATTTCCCTTAAACTCTAAATTCGACTGCTCTAAAATATTAATGCTTATGGAATCCTTTGATGAAATAAAGCCAGTGGAAGTTGCCTGATACAATACTGTTCCTAACCACTTACCGGTTAGAGAAGGGATAGGTTCTTGTCCGTTGGCTAATGAACTATTTAGTAGTGCACAAAAAATAATAGATATGATCAAAATATACTTTTTTGAAAATCTTATTAAATCAATTTCTGTGCAATATTTTTCTTTACTTTTACATTTTATCATGCTAACAACCTATAACAACAGTACATAATAGTATCAATACTATTGATTTGTATACAAACTATAATAGCTATTACAAAATTGCAAGAACTTTTTTAAAGGATGAGACATGAGCGATAAAAAACCCATCATATCAAACATTATCGACAATTTGAGGCGGGTATTTCAAATTTTAAATGAGCAATCCAAAAAAGTTGAAAGAGAAACCGGATTAACGGGACCTCAACTCTGGGCAATAAAAACAATTAATGAAAATTCACCGATTAAAGTTTCAGATCTTGCCAATAAGTTATATCTACACCCCACCACTGTTGTCGGCATTATTGATCGTTTAGAAAAGCAGAATTTAGTTGAAAGGCGTCGATGTAAAGACGATCGCCGTGTTGTTTGGATTGAATTAACAGATAAGGGAAATGATCTGGTGAAGTCCGCGCCGGAAGTTGTGCAGGGATTACTTGTTTCAGGACTGGAGGCAATTTCAGCAAATAATCTTATAGAAATTGATAGATCAATGAAATATCTGGTTAAAATATTCGGCGCTCAAAGAATAGCACCAAAACTTATTCTATCAACTGAATTTAATGTACCGCACGATGAGAATGTTGAAGATCTTGATAAGTAAAAATGACATGAAAATTGAACAGGCTATTATGCAACAGAAAGGAGAAGTATTATTACTAATAATCGGCTTCATGTGTTTTCTTGAGCACAGAATTATAAGAGATTATCTGAATAGACATGTGAATTTGGGGAAAAATGTAATTATTTTTCTAAAAATAAATTTATTAAAAAGTTATGATGAAAGGAGAGTATTATGAAAAAAATTGGAATGTTAGTGTTTATGATGATTATTATGGCTGTCGTGATAATAGCCGGATGTGGAAGCTGTAAGTGGCTTAAAAACACGGGAACATATCCCACAAAGACAGTGGCCAGGGCCGGCGGCCTGCCGGATTTGGTTATAGATCCGAGAATCAGCGACACACCGGTTGCTAACGCACAGTCCGCTCAGACAAAAAAGGTTCTCGAACCAGCTAAGACCAATGCTTCCGCACTGACTAAGACAAAAACTTCCTCAGCGGTTGAAAAAGCGGAGGAATATCTTTCTCTTTTACTGACTATTGACTTTGATTTCGCGAAGTATTTTGTAAAAAAAGAATATAATGATGATATCAAGAAAGTGGCCGATACAATGAAAGAAAATCCCAAAGCACAGGCCGTAATTAAAGGTCATACGGACAATATTGGCAAAAGAGCTTATAATATGCTGTTGTCCAAGAAACGCGCCAACAGTCTGAAACAATATCTTGTAAAGAAGTTCGGTATAAAAGCATCCCGCATTGCCACCATCGGTTATGGATTTGATAAACCGGTTGCCAGCAATGATACTGAAGAAGGACGACAGAAAAACCGTAGGGCTGAAGTATTTATCGAAACGATGAAGACAAAATAAGTTTAATAGTTCTTAATATTATGAAAATATTTAAGGCCTCATGACCGTTGAAAGGTTATGAGGCCTTTTTTATAGGACACCCTTGTAATGATTACAAACAGGTCGATGGTTGTGCCGGGCATTAAATTATGTTTATTAAAGATCAACGTTCTATTAGGTCAAATCTCTCAAATAGGGTTTGAAAAATTTATGAATCAAAGAAAGTATAATTATACTAATTGTAACCGCAATAAATACATCTAAAGATATGCCTGTCATGGCAACCCCAAGAGCTGTACCGGCCGCGGGTGGATGTTCCGTATCTGTAACTACCATTGTGAATATTGTAGCTCCGACAGCAAGTGAATATACCATAATAGAATATATTAAAGCCGGCTGCGGAATTAAAGAAAACAAAAATCCGAAGAACAGACCAACTAGTTGTCCTCCAATAACATTTCTGGCCTGTGCAGTTATGTTATCAGGCATGGCAAATACGATAAAAGCTGTAGCACCGATTGATGCGATTATTACTGCATGTTGTAGGCTTAAAAAATAAAGAACGATAAAAACAGACATGGTAGCGAGGAGACTTTGCATCACGTAATTCTTCCAATGCTGTCTGAATTCATCAACCATTTTTTTGAAAGATTTTCTCATATGCCGACCTATCTTTGATATTGGTACCACATATTAAATTAGAGTTCAGTCTTTTTTTGATGATTTCCGATTGAAAGGTTGCATAATTATCGAGAATAAAGATTTGAGGATTACAGGAAGTAATTAATGTTTATTCTAAGTAATTCATGTTTTGGATTCAATCATCTTTAATCGCACCTTTATCTACTCTTTTTATGTACGGGAGTCATCATTCATTCGCTAGCCAGAAAGGATCGTCCCAGATAAACGGAAGCTCGATGATGGTGCCCGGCTCGGTGATGTTTTTGGACATGCCGAGGGCGCTTCTAAGAATTTCCATTTGATTCTCACGATCCAAGGGTTTACCGGTTGTATGTCCCAGAGGATAGTTTAAGAAAAAGGTTCGGGGCGGTTTTACAAGGGCGGTAATGTCGTATGCAGAAGACATGGAAACTGTCGGAATCCCCGCCTCTTCTATAGCCCTGGCTATCAATCCCACGGATTGATGGCAGAGAGGTCAGGCAGGCACAAGGAAGGCCATGTCTACCATCATTGCTTTCAGCCTTGCGATGATGGCGGGTATCATCTCACCCAGAAGTGCAGATTTTCGGAAGATACGGCCCATAAACGTCAACTGGACCTCCGCGAGTTCTCCGATGAAGCCATCCGCTGCCAATTCTCGTAATCGCTCAAAGGGGAAGATGCAGTTGACATCCCGATCAGCGTCCCGATGATCGTAGTTGTCATGGCTGATTTTGAGATCGCCCACGTCCGTGTCCACGGGGATTTCCCGAAAAGTGAGGTCGTTCTTGTCCGGATTGAATGGGATTTGGTCCTTTCGATATACGCCGCTGGAACTGATCAGCACTACCTTGCTTTCCATAAGGGGCTTTATGATAGGCGTCCATGGCGCAGAGGTGTTTTCCGTCCACTGGTATGGAGGTTGATCTGGGAATGCCGCCCGAGTTATGTTTATATAACTTAGATGCTTCATCTTTTGTCTCCTTTGTTTTATGTTCCAGAAACGGCATTGCAAGACGGAACATCAATAAGGCGCACTTGGGAAGAATAGCTGTCGTCATCAAGTTGATCAATAAAATGCCCGACTTGGTATTATCTACAAAATTATTGTAGCACATGTTAAGTTAGAGTTCAGTAATTTTTTGATGATTACCTGTTCCCGTGGTTGTTGCCGACTCCGGCAACATTGTGGAAAGATTTCGCACTTCTGTGTCAAAAGCCCTTACCAGGCCTTAAAACGCCAAAAAAAAGGTTTTTAAGGGTTTTAAAGGGCATGTATTTTCGGGTGGCTATCATCCTATAGGTGGGGTGAAATACGGTTCCAGGCAGTTATCCCGGTCACCGAATATTCTGCCCGTCGACGGGCAGTGAGGGGGATGTCCTTCTTTCGCTATTCGTCAGAATTATTGCTTTTACCTATAAAGTTTCGGTGTGGGCAGATAATTTGTAAATTTATTTCAGGAAGCCTTGAATAATCCTGTTGACCGACTGATCGTAAGTAAGTCCGAGGCTCATAAGTTTGGTCAATTGATCGTTCGCAATTTTACCAATCGAAGCTTCATGGGTAAGTTCGGCATCGGGATGTAGCGCCTTGAGCGCGGGCATGGTTTCATTTGTGCCGTTATCCATAATAATGGCATCGCATTCAATATGGCCGAAACATTTAGCCCTCGCTTCCATATTAGCGTGAAAAATTTGCTTGGAATTTCCTTTCATTACCGAACGAGAAATCATATTGGCTCTGCTTCCGGAACCTTGCAGGATTATGTTGTTGGTAGATTCCGCTCTTTGCTCGCCTTCGGTCAAAACTCTTTCCGTAATCAATAGTAGGCTGCCGGGACCGAGAGTCGCTTCGTTTAACCGGTCGGCTTCATCAACACCGCTGATCTGGGTCAATTCCATTTCCGCTGTTGCACCTTCATCGAGAAATACTTTCGTTGTCGGATTAAGCGTGCGGCGGCCTGTGCCTTCTCCCATAGCGAAGTGTTTTTCCACGTAGGTAACCTTCGCTTTTTTCCCAACTTGAAAATCGTGGATGCCCGCGTGGCCTTCCGGTTCAGACGAGCCGCAGTGAATGCCGCAACCGGCGACTATCGTCACTTCGGCGCCTTCACCGATAATAAACGAGTTGTATACGACATCAAAAAGACCAGCCTGACTCAAAATAACAGGTATATGGACGGATTCATTTTTCGTGCCCGGTTTAATGGTGACAATAATGCCTGTTCCTTCGGCATTGGTTTCAATATTAATATTAGCCGATATTTGCCTTTGAAGGAGTTTGCCATTTTTTCTGATATTGTAGGCTCCTTTGGGCAAACTTTCCAAATCAGCAACTGTTTTTAATAATTTTTTATCTAAGGCATCCAGCATCTTGCTCTCCCTCACATCTATCATGATAAGTGCAAATGCTCAAATCAGTTAACAGCGGTAACGCGTTTTGTAAACCTCCGGTATAAACAATACGCCCTTTTTTCAAGATAATGATCACGTCCGCAACATCCAGAAAAGCCCGGTTATGACTGACAACAATCGTTGTTGTTTTAGTGGTGAGTTCTTTTTTGAGCAGACTGACCATCGGGCCGATTGTCCATAAATCGATTCCCGTGTCCGGCTCATCATAGATGGCCAGTTTAGGATTGGAAGAGATGGTGGTAGCCAGTTCTATTTTTTTGATTTCTCCTCCGGAAAGCCGGGCGTCGACTTCCTTATCCAGAAAAGACATCGGACAAATTCCTACCCTGGTTACCATTTCCAGAATTTTTTTCTCATCGGTTATTCCTGAAGCGATGGAGAGCAAATCCCGGAAAGTAATTCCTTTGAAACGCGCTGGTTGTTGAAAGCTGTAAGCGATGCCTAATTTGGCGCGGTCTGTGATAGAGATATTGGAAATATCCTTGCCCTCGAAAAAAATAGAACCCTTGGAAATAGGATTAATTCCCATAATCAATTTGGCCAGAGTAGTTTTTCCACTGCCATTCGGTCCGGTAATGACGTAAAACTTTCCTTTTTCGAAAGTGAAATCTATGCCGTCAATGATATTGCGCTGGACACCATTGCCGACATCATAGTCCTGTATGGTAAAATACAATTTTTTTAATTCCAGCATGAGTTTAATCCGCCCTTATCTTTTAAATATACAGAAAAAAATCAGTTAATCCTCTGCCACCCAAATGATGGACACTTCTGCGCGTCACGTTGACATAATTTTGTCCAAAAAGCAACGGTGAAAGAAGTTTAAGTCCAGCGGCAAGGCATTATGCCCCGCTTATGCGGGATAATTATCCAAACTGACGATTTGATGATTACAGGAAGTAAGTGATTATTTCTTTCACCTACAACTCCTAAGTATTCGACATATCATAATTGCGGATTATCTTTTAAAAGGTGCAACCCTTGTCTGTTTTGAAGCGTTGGTTAGATCTTCATTTCTCATTAGTGAATTATCCCTCGGATTATCGCGAATAAGGATACAGAGCTTGCAATTACCCACAGTGTTACACCCTGGAACATTGGACGAAACCCGACATTCCTTAAAACATCTTTTGTTAAACCTGAACCGATGAGAAAAAGTGTCAAAACCAGCAGCCTTCTTCCTCCAAAAGCAAAAGTATCCCATACCGTATTGAAATTCGGAAGCGTCGAACGAATAATTGCCGCGAGCACAAATCCGATGATAAAATAGGGGAAATGTATTTTCTCGCTGGTTTTTTTATAGAAGGCGTATCCGAGAACAATGGGAGTAATCCATAGAGCACGCGTCAGTTTTACGGTTGTGCCAATAGCCAATGCTGTGGCTCCATAAGCCGCCGTTGCGCCGACCACGCTGCTTGTATCATGAATCGCAAGCGCGGCCCATACGCCAAAAGAATCCTGACTCATATGAAGGCTATGTCCGATAAATGGAAACAAGAACAATCCGATTGAATTAAGAGTGAAAACTGTAGCCAGTGAAACTGCAATTTCTTCGTCTTTGGCTTTTAGTACAGGTGCCATTGCCGCGATAGCACTGCCGCCACAAATTGCGGTACCAAGCGAAATCAACTTTGATGTTCTTGAATTGATTTCTAACAATCGCCCTAAATAATTACCGATAACAATAGTGATCGTTATTCCGATTATTGTGTAGACAATCGAATGTTTTCCTTCTTGGATTACCAGAAAAATCCCGATTCCGAATCCTAGTCCGACGACTGAAATTTGAAGTAATATTTTACTTAACTTACTCGTCAATTTAGGGAATGGATTGTTTAATAAAAGCCCAAAGACAATACCTGCCGCAAGCGCCATGGGAGTATTAACAAATTGCAAAAGGGAACCAATTGAAAGAACAATGAATAATATCTGCCTCAAATGCTCGGAAGAAAATAATTTTGCTGAATTATTTTTGCTCATATGAGTAATGCCTTTGAATAGAGGATTTGTACAATCTTATTATGTCTAACAATTAATATACTTGGTTGGTTTTTTCCGATTATTTGATGCAATCCCAGCCTATTTAAGTCAGCATTAAAATTGAAAAGTGTATTATAAATCAAGCACAACGAAATATTGACACTTGGTATTTTATGATAGAAAGACCGAAAACCAGAGAGGGAAAACGGAGATTTTCCTGAGACCCTTAATTGACGGAAGTCACGGAGTTCTCTTTGGAGATTTATGTTCTGGTTTTGTCAATCTGTGCCTAAAATTTTAATTTCTGTCCATTTCTTCGATAGATATCCCTTTTTGGGTGAAAAAGGGCAGGATCATCGTGATCCTGCTCTCAAAAGCAATAATACAAACCAGCGCTATACTACTTAGTACTTCCCCCCGATATAATCGCTCAGGTGATCAATCAAAATATCCTTCTGGGAGATAGTTGATTTTACAACGTCTCCAATGGAGATAAGTCCAACAAATTTACCTCCGTCGAAAACGGGCACATGCCTTATGTGTTTCCCCGGTCATCAGCACCATGCAGTCCTCTACTGAAGTATCAGGCTTTACTGTGTACATTTTAGCCGCAGGTGTCATAATCTCTTTTACACTGGTTTTCAGCGAAGTTTTACCTTTCAGAATAATTTTTCTCGCATAATCGCGTTCCGTGAGGATGCGAGAAAAATTATTCTGAAAGGTAAAACTTCGCTGAAAACCAGTGTAAAAGAGATTATGACACCTGCGGCTAAAATGTACACAGTAAAGCCTGATACTTCAGTAGAGGACTGCATGGTGCTGATGACCGGGAAACACATAAGGCATGTGCCCGTTTTCGACGGAGGTAAATTTGTTGGACTTATCTCCATTGGAGACGTTGTAAAATCAACTATCTCCCAGAAGGATATTTTGATTGATCACCTGAGCGATTATATCGGGGGGAAGTACTAAGTAGTATAGCGCTGGTTTGTATTATTGCTTTTGAGAGCAGGATCACGATGATCCTGCCCTTTTTCACCCAAAAAGGGATATCTATCGAAGAAATGGACAGAAATTAAAATTTTAGGCACAGATTGACAAAACCAGAACATAAATCTCCAAAGAGAACTCCGTGACTTCCGTCAATTAAGGGTCTCAGGAAAATCTCCGTTTTCCCTCTTGGTTTTTGGTCTTTCTTATCATAAAATACCAAGTGTCAATATTTCGTTGTGCTTGATTTATAATACACTTTTCAATTTTAATGCTGACTTAAATAGGCTGGGATTGCATCAAATAATCGGAAAAAACCAACCAAGTATATTAATTGTTAGACATAATAAGATTGTACAAATCCTCTATTCAAAGGCATTACTCATATGAGCAAAAATAATTCAGCAAAATTATTTTCTTCCGAGCATTTGAGGCAGATATTATTCATTGTTCTTTCAATTGGTTCCCTTTTGCAATTTGTTAATACTCCCATGGCGCTTGCGGCAGGTATTGTCTTTGGGCTTTTATTAAACAATCCATTCCCTAAATTGACGAGTAAGTTAAGTAAAATATTACTTCAAATTTCAGTCGTCGGACTAGGATTCGGAATCGGGATTTTTCTGGTAATCCAAGAAGGAAAACATTCGATTGTCTACACAATAATCGGAATAACGATCACTATTGTTATCGGTAATTATTTAGGGCGATTGTTAGAAATCAATTCAAGAACATCAAAGTTGATTTCGTTTGGTACCGCAATTTGTGGCGGCAGTGCTATCGCGGCAATGGCACCTGTACTAAAAGCCAAAGACGAAGAAATTGCAGTTTCACTGGCTACAGTTTTCACTCTTAATTCAATCGGATTGTTCTTATTTCCATTTATCGGACATAGCCTTCATATGAGTCAGGATTCTTTTGGCGTATGGGCCGCACTTGCGATTCATGATACAAGTAGCGTGGTCGGTGCCACGGCGGCTTTTGGAGCTACAGCATTGGCTATTGGCACAACAGTAAAACTGACACGTGCTCTATGGATTACTCCCATTGTTCTCGGATACGCCTTCTATAAAAAAAACAGTGAGAAAATTTACTTTCCCTATTTTATCATCGGATTTATCCTCGCAGCAATTGTTCGTTCAACTCTTCCTAATTTCAATACGGTATGGGATACTTTTGCTTTTGGAGGAAGAAAACTACTGGTTTTGACACTTTTTCTTATCGGCTCAGGTTTAACAAAAGATGTTTTAAGGAATGTTGGGTTTCGTCCAATGTTCCAAGGTGTAACGCTGTGGATAATTGCAAGCTCTGTATCCTTATTCGCGATAATCCGAGGGATAATTCAATAATGAGAAATGCAGGCCTAACCAACGCTTCAAAACGGACAAGGGTTGCACTTTTAAATGATAATCCTTAATTTGATACCTTATCGAATACTGAGGAGTTGTAGGTGAAAGAAATAATCACTTACTTCCTGTAATCATCAAATCGTCAGTTTGGATAATTATCCCGCATAAGCGGGGCATAATGCCTTGCCGCTGGACTTAAACTTCTTTCACCGTTGCTTTTTGGACAAAATTATGTCAACGTGACGCGCAGAAGTGTCCATCATTTGGGTGGCAGAGGATTAACTGATTTTTTTCTGTATATTTAAAAGATAAGGGCGGATTAAACTCATGCTGGAATTAAAAAAATTGTATTTTACCATACAGGACTATGATGTCGGCAATGGTGTCCAGCGCAATATCATTGACGGCATAGATTTCACTTTCGAAAAAGGAAAGTTTTACGTCATTACCGGACCGAATGGCAGTGGAAAAACTACTCTGGCCAAATTGATTATGGGAATTAATCCTATTTCCAAGGGTTCTATTTTTTTCGAGGGCAAGGATATTTCCAATATCTCTATCACAGACCGCGCCAAATTAGGCATCGCTTACAGCTTTCAACAACCAGCGCGTTTCAAAGGAATTACTTTCCGGGATTTGCTCTCCATCGCTTCAGGAATAACCGATGAGAAAAAAATTCTGGAAATGGTAACCAGGGTAGGAATTTGTCCGATGTCTTTTCTGGATAAGGAAGTCGACGCCCGGCTTTCCGGAGGAGAAATCAAAAAAATAGAACTGGCTACCACCATCTCTTCCAATCCTAAACTGGCCATCTATGATGAGCCGGACACGGGAATCGATTTATGGACAATCGGCCCGATGGTCAGTCTGCTCAAAAAAGAACTCACCACTAAAACAACAACGATTGTTGTCAGTCATAACCGGGCTTTTCTGGATGTTGCGGACGTGATCATTATCTTGAAAAAAGGGCGTATTGTTTATACCGGAGGTTTACAAAACGCGTTACCGCTGTTAACTGATTTGAGCATTTGCACTTATCATGATAGATGTGAGGGAGAGCAAGATGCTGGATGCCTTAGATAAAAAATTATTAAAAACAGTTGCTGATTTGGAAAGTTTGCCCAAAGGAGCCTACAATATCAGAAAAAATGGCAAACTCCTTCAAAGGCAAATATCGGCTAATATTAATATTGAAACCAATGCCGAAGGAACAGGCATTATTGTCACCATTAAACCGGGCACGAAAAATGAATCTGTCCATATACCTGTTATTTTGAGTCAGGCTGGTCTTTTTGATGTCGTATACAACTCGTTTATTATCGGTGAAGGCGCCGAAGTGACGATAGTCGCCGGTTGCGGCATTCACTGCGGCTCGTCTGAACCGGAAGGCCACGCGGGCATCCACGATTTTCAAGTTGGGAAAAAAGCGAAGGTTACCTACGTGGAAAAACACTTCGCTATGGGCGAAGGCACAGGCCGCCGCACGCTTAATCCGACAACGAAAGTATTTCTCGATGAAGGTGCAACAGCGGAAATGGAATTGACCCAGATCAGCGGTGTTGATGAAGCCGACCGGTTAAACGAAGCGACTCTCGGCCCCGGCGGCCTACTATTGATTACGGAAAGAGTTTTGACCGAAGGCGAGCAAAGAGCGGAATCCACCAACAACATAATCCTGCAAGGTTCCGGAAGCAGAGCCAATATGATTTCTGGTTCGGTAATGAAAGGAAATTCCAAGCAAATTTTTCCGCTAATATGGAAGCGAGGGCTAAATGTTTCGGCCATATTGAATGCGATGCCATTATTATGGATAACGGCACAAATTGAAACCATGCCCGCGCTCAAGCGCGCTACATCCCGATGCGAACTTACCCATGAAGCTTCGATTGGTAAAATTGCGAACGATCAATTGACCAAACTTATGAGCCTCAGACTTACTTACGATCAGTCAGTCAACAGGATTATTCAAGGCTTCCTGAAATAAATTTACAAATTATCTGCCCACACCGAAACTTTATAGGTAAAAGCAATAATTCTGACGAATAGCGAAAGAAGGAGAGTCCCTCACTGCCCGTCGACGGGCAGAATATTCGGTGACCAGGATAACTGCCTGGAACCGTATTTCACCCCACCTATAGGATGATGGCCACCCGAAAATACAT
>CAVQCU010000166.1:0-12692 GCA_963710995.1 uncultured delta proteobacterium | reverse complement strand
AGGATGGTCGACTCCTGGCCGTCATGCCGGGTAGAACCTGGCCATCGACGCCGCGAAGTCAAACTAGGAACCGATGAGGGGAGTGCTGGGCGGGCTGCCGCGTCCGATCAAATCGAGCAGACGTTTGACCATCTGGTCGAAGGTGGTCCGCCTCTCGTTGTCGGTTGCCAGTGGACGGTACAGGCGCCGGCCCCCGCCATGGTGCCGTGACCCCCGGCTGCGCCCTCCGAGCTGATGAGCTGTCTCATCAACGTGCCGGCTCGGCGTAGCGATGCGTTGTTATGTATTCCTCAACGACGTATTGCTGGCCTCTAAAAGACTGGAAAACCAAACACCGCTGAAAGCCCTCCGTCTCCTGGCATTTTTCCGGAAGGTAGGCAATCACAGTACGATCCCGCTCTTGAAAGAACTATATGAATACGACGACTGGAACGTCAAGAAGGAAGTCCTGGAAATTCTTTTTCTGTTCAAGGATTCAGGGACCATCGATCTGCTGCGTAAAAGCATCCATTCCTCGAACCGCGAAGAAGTTCTGCAGGTGGTGAGCCTGACCTTCCTTTATGAAGTCAGGGAACTGATGGGTGAGTTGATGTCTCTCCTGAAAATATTTTACATCCGCGAGGAGGATGCCATCCTGAATGAATGGATTGCCCGGTGGCTTGGAAGCACAGGAAATCCCTGGGCAGTGCCTTACATGGAAAAGATCATGGCAGTCAGGCTTACCCTGTCTTATCAACGACTCTCCCGTATGAAGGAGATCCTCTATGAATCTCTGGAAAATTTTCCCCGGCAGACTGTCCAATCACTTTTGGAGAGAGGTTCAAAATCGTGGAACAGAAGAATCAGGGCAAGCTGCCTGAAGATCATGGAGCAAAAGGAATCATGATATGGCCGGTATAAATAATCAGCAGAAGATCGGCAGGATTATCACCCGGTTGACCGTGGCCATCCAGAATGCCGGCATGTACCCCGATAACCATCCGCAGGTCATTTCCCAAGCCCAGGAGGCCTTTGCCCTTCTGGACATGTTGCTCAAAGATGCGCGAGAAATCACCATCCTCATGATTGGTGATTATCTCATCGTAGACAACAAACCCCTGCTCATCCCCGGTTTTTATGAAGCCGCCTTTGTAAGGTTCATGAAGAAAAATAGTGTCGAATGGATATCTTTCATAAGCGGTCTACCTTTTGCTCAACTTGAGGAGTTGATCCACAGTTTTGCCTCTTCGGTAAATTCATTCATAAACTCGACGCGATACATCAAGCTAGGCAATATTAAGCTTAAGGAGAGCGATAAAATACGTACGGCGGAGAAGTCCGATCTGGAGGCATCCGGCAACGATATTGTGAATGTTCTGGATCTCCGGTTCCAGTCAAATGAACAGATGATCCGGAAAATCTACAAGAGTTGCCGGGATAAAGACACCATAGATCTCAAGATGGTGGATGAAATCGTAGCTCACTTAATGGTAAGTATCCGCGAATCAAATCCCCTCAAGCTTCTCGCGGAAATTAAATCGAACGACGAGTATACCTTCATCCATTCATCCAATGTGGGGATTCTTACTATGTACTTGGCGGAGCGCCTTGGTTTCGGGCATTACCTTAACAAGATCGGGATAGCCGCCATCCTTCACGACGTGGGAAAGGCAACGACCCCTGATGATATTTTGTCAAAGGAAGGCCCTTTGACAGAAAAGGAACGGATCGTCATGGAAGAACATGCCATCAAGGGGGCCATGTACGTGATGAAATTGAAAGGGGTAAACAATCTGGTCATTCTTGCCGCCATGGAGCACCACATCAAATATGACGGCAGCGGCTATCCAAGGATCAAGGGAGGCTGGGAACCGAATATCGTCAGCCAGATCATTACCGTTGCTGATGTCTACGATGCCTTGCGATCGATGCGCCCATACCGGGTGCCCATGCCCCAGGATCAAATCATCAGGATTCTGACCGATGAAAGCGGTACAACATTCAATCCTTATATTGTCGAATGCTTTTTGAAACTCATTCAGCAATAGCTCCTTTTACAATTACGGGACATGACACATGGAGGCAATGATACATAGGGGGAATGGGGGGCAAATCTTTTATCTTTACATATGACTCAGTTTATTCCGAATTTGCAGGAGTTATTGACGCAAAATATTATGAACAGCCGGTAATTTTGTCGAGACGTAAAAATAAGGCTCATCGGGGCTGTTCAAAAATGTTCAGATGCAAGGCGCGCAAAAAACATAACCGGGAAGCGTATAACCTAAAGGTCACACGTATGGATACACATTGAGCGGTGCGGTTTGCAGCGCAACCCCGGCCATGCGCCGGGGTAAACTCCGCAAATGCCTGCCCGTCGTATGCCGGGAGCGTTCGCGTGCCCCCCGTGACCTTCAGGTTATTTAGGGTATTTCAACAGTCCCTCATCACCCTGTTATCTATTTCGTGAGAGGATATACTCGGCAACGGCATTGAGCTGAGATTTTTCTAAGCATTCGGAAAAAACATTTAGCTGAATTTGGGCATCTCTGATAAATTTTTCAGCGCGTTGAAGAGAATAATAAATTCCGTTATATTTTTTAATCAACCTCAGAATTTCGCGCGCCGCTTTCTGTGTGCCTTTTCTGCGGGTTATTATTTCTTTAATTTTATCTTTCTCTTCTGCTGAGCTTTGTTTGATGGCGAATATTAACGGCAGGGTTATTTTCCCTTCTTCCAGATCCTTGCCGATTGATTTGCCGAATTCCTGCTCCTTACCCGTGTAGTCCAAAATATCATCTGTGATCTGAAAGGCCATGCCGATATTTTTGCCGAATTGCGACAGGGCGTCAATTTTTTCCGGCGATGCAGAACCCAGAATCGCTCCGGTAGCGCAAGCCGCCGAAATCAGAACGGCTGTTTTCTTTTCAATAATAGTTAAGTATTCTTCTTCGGTCAGATTTATATCGCCGCGCTTAATGAGTTGAAATACTTCGCCTTCGGACATGATATAGGCGATTCGGGAAATAAGTTGCAAAATATCGAGATTACCGACTTCGGTCAGCAACCGGAAAGATTTGAAACAAAGAAAATCGCCGACCAGAACGCTGACAGCGTTTCCAAAAACATTATTGGCGGAAGTTTTGCCGCGTCTGATAGTTGCTTGATCAATGACATCATCGTGCAATAAGGTGGCGGTATGGATAAATTCCATAGCGGCGGCCATCGGGAAGCGGCTCTCTCCGTGGTATCTATAGAGACGGGCGCAAATCAGAAGAAGAAGAGGCCGGAATCTTTTCCCGCCGCTGTCAATTAAATGGTGTGCCACTTCAGGAATCAATTTGATTTCAGAAATTACGTTATCATTGATGCATTTTTCGACCTGCTGAAGGTCGTCTTTATACGCGGAAAAAACATCTTGAATTTGCATGTGTAAATTCACCTTTCTCATTCTTACCACGGATCAATAAAAGAATGACCTGCCTCCGGGGATTTTGGGGCGGGCACGGATTTAATGCCCTGCATAATCCACTTGCGGGTATCGGCTGGATCTATGACCGAATCGATTTCGAGGTAAGAGGCAATATTGACGGCTTTTCCTCTTTCACGCAGCTGAGCAAGCAATTGTTCGTATAATTTCTCACGTTCCTGCGGGTCTGCAATCGCCGCCAGCTCTTTTTTAAAACCGGCCTTGATCGCTCCTTCGAGCCCCATGGCGCCGAATTCTCCGGTTGGCCAGGCAGCCGTAAAGAAAGACTCGTGGAAGCCTCCCTTAGCCATGGCCATGGCGCCGAGGCCATAGCCTCTGCGTAGAACAACCGTAAAGTAAGGCACCGTTACATGTGAACCGTTGACAAAAATCCGGCAGACATGGCGCACCTGCGCGCGCTTCTCGATCTCCGGCCCGACCATGAATCCGGGTGTGTCGCACAAAGAGAGAATCGGCAAACCATGCGCGTTGCACAGTTGCATTAAACGAGCAGCCTTATCCGCTCCTTCAGCTTCAATAGCTCCGGCCATGTGCATACAGTTATTAGCTATCACGCCGAAAGGTCTGCCTTCGATACGTATAAACCCAGTAATTATACTCGGGCCGAATTTAGGGCGCAGTTCCAGAAATGAATCTATGTCGGCCATCGCTTTAATGACAGTCCGCACGTTATAAACGCGCTTGCTGTTTTCAGGAATCAGGTCGCGCAGGCGAAGCTGGTCGGCGGCCTCCCACCTGGAAGTTGTTCCCTGAAAATAGGAAAGATATTTTCTGGCGACAGCGACAGCCTCTGTATCATCGGCCACTTCAATATCAACCACGCCGTTTTGAGTTTGCACATCCATTGGGCCGATTTCCTCCGGTTTAAAAATACCGAGACCGCCGCCTTCAATCATCACCGGACCGCCCATGCCGATGTTGGAAATTTTTGTCGCGATAATAACATCACAACAGCCCAGCAAGGCCGCGTTGCCTGCGAAACAGGGCCCTGATACAACGCCCACCATAGGAACTCTGCCGCTGAGTTTCGCGAACGAACCAAAGGTGGATAAATCCAGACCGGCCGTCATAATGCCGATGGCATCAATGTCACCCGGCCTTCCGCCGCCGCCTTCCGCAAAGAAAACCAGAGGAAGGCTTTGCTCGTACGCCAGTTTCAGCATGCGATCCATCTTTTTGTGATTAAAATAACCCTGAGTACCGGCTAAAACGGTATAATCATAGGCCATGACCATGCAGCGGGCTTTGTCGTCTCCAAAAGATGAGCTGTTTACCGATCCGATACCCGCGATCAGTCCGTCGGCGGGTGTTTTGCTTATGAGATCTTCCACTGACCGCCGCCCGCGCTGCGCGGCAATCGCCAAAGCGCCGTATTCAATAAAACTTCCGACATCGCAGAGATCATCCACGTTCGCGCGAGCCGTTCTCTGGTTCTTTTGCCGACGTTTCGCCACCGCGTCGGGGCGATTTTCATCAAGGCCGAAAGCATGCCGATGAATCATCTCGATAAGTTCTGGACGTATTGGATTCGTATCGGTTTCTTTTTTCACGGGCGGGGAACTCTTCCCTGTTGCCCCTTCTTTGTCTTTTGATGTTTTCATGCCGCACATTTCCTTATTTAAGATTGATCATATTTCCGGCAAGTTTATACAACAATTATATGCGTATTTCAAAGGGTAAATCCATCGCGACTTTGTCATTGCGAGCCGACCCTTGGTCGGCGTGGCAATCTAAATATATTCTAATATTTATGAGATTGCTTCACTCATTACATTCCCGTGCGCGCATTGCTCGGGGCTTGCGACTCACCGCAAAGACAATGCAACACAGACTATTCAGTAACATTTTATTTGAGGTTTTTTCTTTGCATACTGCGATACCATCTTTGATTTAAAAATGGTATAATAAAAACCATAAATGGACTTTGCCGTACACAAATATAAGCAGAGGTTTTATGCAGATATTTATTGATGCGGATGCCTTTCCGAATGTTATCAGAGACATCTTGATCAAAGCATCCTTGCGATTAAATGTTCCTCTGATCTTTGTAGCCAATAAACCGTTGCGCCTGGAGAAGCTGGCAAATATATCCCTGATCATGGTTCCCGAGGGGCCTGATGTGGCCGATGATCGCATTTCTGGGTTAGTACAGCCGGGCGACCTCGTGATAACAGCCGATATTCCGCTTGCCGATCGGGTAGTCGCCAAAAAAGCCTTTGCGATTAATCCCCGCGGTAAACTATATACAGAGCAAAACATCAAAGACCGGTTGGCTATGCGTGATTTGCTCAATGGACTAAGAGATACTGGCGTGATGACAGGCGGTCCTGCTGAGTTTAGCAAGAAAGACCGTCAGGCATTTGCCAATCAGCTGGACAGCTTTTTAATCAGGCAGTTGAAATTAGAAAACGGGGTAAAATAAATAACGATACCGTCAACGATTCAGGAACATTATGGAAAAGAAATATGTTTTATTTTAGTTACTATTGGATTCTCAAATGTTTGAAATATTCAGAAATATTTATATTACTGTTTCTGATGATGACAACCCTGTCTCTGATGCCCCGGAATGTTTGGGGAGAAGAAATTTATAGGTACACAGATAAAGACGGCACCATCGTTATAACAGATAAACCTCCCCCAGAAGAAGATATTAAGTCCGATACAAAGAATAGTAATTCGTTTCAGGATTCAACCTCAAATGAGCGCCTGCATTGGGGAAGGGACAAAGCATTAATTGATGAACAGAATAAAGGTGAAAGTATACAACGCAAAAAAGTTGAGGCTGACAAAGGCATTGAAGCCGGCAGATATGAAGTAAAAGTTAAGAAAATCGGCAGTAATTTATATCAGGATATTTCTACACGCATTATTATCAAAACCAGCGCTTGTGATGAGTCGGCAGGCGGGGACGAATCTTTATTGGATTGGTCCGGTGCTTACGGCGAACTCTTTTTCAAAAATACGAACAAGTCATGTATGGTTAAAAAAGTTTATAAATGATAATGAAGCCCAAGCTTCAGGAACAGAGTGAACTGAAATTTGTTAGTCGAATTATCCCGATACCGAGGCGTATCGAGGTTGACACCTTAAACGTCAAAGAGTATATAAGCGCTATCCGTGATCGAGTACAGTTAACAATAAATTTTAGAATTTACTGGAAGCAGGAAAACTTATATTTCAAGACCTAACTCTGGGCGACTCTCAAGAAAGTCACATAACTACTAATAAGTGAAGTGATGTGAATGATGAAGACTGAAAAGGTTTCTTGGCCGCGCACACATCTGTTGATTGCGCTAAATCTCTACTGCAAAATACCTTACGGGAAGTTCCATAACCGGAACCCAGTGATCGCTGATGTTGCTGCACGAATGGGCGAACGACGAACAGTCTCGCAATGAAGTTGAGTAATTTTACGTCATTGGATCCGGTACATCGAGCGCGTGGCGTAAAAGGACTTGAGGGTGCTTCACAGCGGGATCGACAGCTCTAGAATGAGTTTCGCGAGAATCCGGAACTGTTTATGCCGGAGAGTGAGCAGCTACTACATGATCTTTATACAACGGATCAGAAGAAAGAAGTAGATATAGTGGGCGCAGAAAAAATTCGTGTGACAACCCCATCTGTTCAATTTGTCGGTCCAACAGAGACGAAAGCAATGGTTAGTGTTCGACGTGGTCAGCAATTCTTTCGACAGGCAATTCTAGCGGCCTACGATATTGCGTGTTGTATTTCGGGAGTGAATGTTTCGACACTTTTGGTGGCGAATCACATCAAGCCGTGGAGATCTTTTCCAGAGGAGCGACTGAATCTGCGGAATGGTCTATGCCTTTCTGCCATTCATGATGCGGCATTTGATCAGGGACTTCTGACTTTGGATGATCAATTTCGTGTAGTGTTGAGTCGGGCTTTACGCAAAAGTATGGACAATCGTGAATGGCGCATATTCTTTGCGCCATACGAGGGCCAGAAAATTAACTTGCCGAGCAAGTTGGCCGAGCCAGACCCTATGGCACTAGAATTCCATAGGACACATGTGTTTGAGGAGTTATGAACATAATAGGGCACGGTGGGGCTGTTCAAAAATGTTCAGATGCAAGACGCACAAAAAACCGAGCTGCGAGGCGTACATGTGTATACGTTGAGCGGTGCGGTTTGCAGAGTAACACAGCAGGTGAGCGTTTTTCAACAGCCCCATGGTTCTAATTAATTATTTCTCCGAATAGATCATACTCATCGGCGGAGGTTATTTTGCATTTTACAATCCTGCCGATTTGGGCTTTAGAATTTTTAATATAAGTTATACCGTCTATTTCCAGTGCCTGTCTGCGGCATCTGCCCATATAAGCGTAATCGCCGCGGTCGCTTTCCCCTTCAATGAGTACATCCTGAGCCGAGCCGATCAATGTTTTGTTGATGGTGGTGGAAATTGCCGCCTGCTCATTCATAATTGTTTCGCGGCGGCGCTCTTTTTCCTTTTCGGAGACGTGCGATTTTAAATTCGCGGCAATTGTTCCTTCTTCCCGTGAGTAAGTAAATATGCCGAGATGGTCAAATTTTGTTTCGTTCACGAAATCAAGCAGTCTGTTAAACCTTGTTGGTGTCTCACCCGGAAATCCGACAATGAGCGATGTTCTCAGGGCTACGCCGGGGATTATCCGGCGGACCTGAGTGATAACTTCTTTGATTTTAGTGCTGGTAACTTTGCGGTTCATTGCTTTTAAAATATCATCGTCAATGTGCTGGATAGGCAGGTCAATGTAGCGGCAGATTTTTTCATTGGTGGCAATGACCTCCAGTAAATCTGTGGTAACGCGCGCCGGATGGGTGTAAAGAAGGCGAATCCATTTTACGCTTTTTATTTTCGCCATATCGTTTAACAGGGTGGACAGGCGCGGGCGGCCTTTTAAATCCCTGCCGTAATTTGTGGTGTCCTGAGCGGTGATGATTATTTCTTTTATTCCTCTATTGGCCAGTATTTCGGCTTCCTGAAGAATATCATCCGACTTGCGACTGCGCGCCGCGCCGCGAATGGACGGGATGACACAGTAGGAACAGCGATTGGAACAGCCGTCGGAAATTTTTAAATACGTGCTTGCCGCTGTTGTTGATAAAATTCGCGGGTGCTGATAATTCATTAGAAAATCCGGTTTGGTGATTACGGCGTCCCGTTTGTATTTCCCCTTATCTAATTTATTTATGTGGCTGACGATGTTGCCGACTTCTCCTGTGCCGACAAACAAATCGACTTCCGGCATTTGGGCGAAAAGTTCCCTGCCATAGCGCTGGGCAAGACAGCCGGAAACGACAATCCGCAGCCGCGGATTGTTTTTCTTTTTTTCTTCAGCTAGCGTTAAGATTTCTTCAATGGCTTCTTCCTTGGCCGGATTGATGAAAGCGCAGGTGTTAACGATGACAATGTCGGCCAAATCACTGCGGTCAACCAGTTGTCTGCCGGATTGGTTTAAGAGGCCTGCCATTACTTCCGAATCAATTAGATTTTTCGGACAGCCCAGGCTGATGATACGCACTTTGTTTTGATTTATCTTTTTCAACTGGGGAGCTTTCTAATCAGGACTTTTCTGGCTTTCGCGCCGTCAGAGGGACCGACAACACCTTCGGCTTCCATTTTTTCAATGATGCGCGCCGCGCGGTTATAACCGATTTTCATGTAACGCTGGACAAGTGATATGGATGCCTGTCCCAATTCTCCGACCAGGGCAACGGCTTCGTCATATTTTTCATCGAAATCATCATCATTTTCATGCTGAGTCTGCGCGGCGGCCAGCGCGAATTTTTCAATAGAGGAATCATACGCCGGCTGAGCTTGCATTTTGATAAAATCAACAATGCGCGAAATTTCCTTGTCCGAAACATAAGCTCCGTGTATGCGGGACAGTTTGGATGTGCCCGGCGGAATGAAAAGCATATCTCCGGCGCCGAGCAGTTTTTCCGCGCCCTGCTGGTCAATAATCGTGCGGGAATCAATCTTGGAAGATACCTGGAACGAAATGCGCGTGGGGAAATTAGCTTTAATCAAACCGGTGATGACATCAACCGATGGCCTCTGTGTGGCAATGATAAGATGAATTCCGGCGGCCCGCGCCATCTGCGCCAGACGTGTCAGTGACTCTTCCACGTCCCGCGGCGCGACCATCATTAAATCGGCCAGTTCGTCGATGATTACAATTATATAAGGAAGTTTTGTATGCTTTATCTCGTGTTCAACTTTGGCGGTTTCTGTTGTTGCGGTTGTTTTTGTAGTTTCCACATCGGGGTCAACTTGTTTCGGCAACGCTAAAACAGTTTTACTCTTCAGCCCTTTTAAGAGCAGTTCATTGTAAGCGTCAATGCTTTTCGCTTTCAAATCGTTAAGTATCCGGTAACGTCTTTCCATTTCTTCCACTGTCCAGCGCAAAACCTGTGAAGCTTTTTTGGGATCAACAACTACATGATGCATTAAGTGCGGAATGCCTTCGTAGGAAGACAGTTCCAGCCTCTTGGGATCAATCATGAGGAACTTGACGTCATCCGGATGGGCTTTAAAAAGAATACTGCAGATCATGGCGTTGAGAGCGACACTTTTGCCGGAACCGGTGGTGCCGGCAATGAGCAGATGGGGCATTTTTGTCAAATCGGCGACTACAGGTGTGCCCACAAAATTAACGCCCAAAGCAATCGGCAGACGGAAAGATGATTCGGAAAAGGAATTGTTGTCGAGTACTTCTTTGAGAAAAACCTGTTCCCTTTTCAGATTGGGGATTTCAATGCCGATAACCGATTTTCCGGGAATCGGGGCAATGATGCGAATACTCGGCGCCATCAGCGCTAAAGCCAGATCGTCAGAGAGATTGACTATTTTGTTAATTTTAACGCCGGGGGCCGGTTCCAGCTCATACATCGTGATTACCGGTCCGGGCATTACTTCCACCACGCGTCCCTCGACGCCGAAGTCAGACAGCTTCTTTTCCAGAATGCGGGAATTGGTGACCAGAGAATCACGTTTTACGCGGACATCCTTGTGCTGAGATTCTTCCAGTAATGTAAAGGGAGGCAGCTGGAACTTTTCGTCGATGTTAGTTTTAGTGAAAATAAAATTGGTTTGCTCAACTTTTTTGAGGTTTACTTTTTTAACAGCCGGTGGAGTATCTTCGATTATCAATGGTTGCGGTTTTTTTTCTATTTTAACACTTTCAAGGACATAATTTACAAAAGATGAAATACGATTTTTGCAAAGAGTGTATAAAGCCGAAACAAATTGGGAGATTCGTTCCGTAACAGACACAAGTGAAAATTCAACCACGAAGGTGAGCGCCACAACAAAAATCAGAATTAAAATAATATAAGTACCAGCAATGTTAAAAGATATGCGGAGAACTTCGACAAGGGAAACGCCGAGTAAGCCGCCGGTGCCGTTCTTCAGCGATTCTCCGTAAACGGTGACGCTTCCACTGAAAAGAATAGCCATAAGTCCGGCAAAGGAAAGAACAACAAATAAAAATGCCAGGACCCGTCTGGTGTTAAGAGTAAACGCGGGCCGTAAAAAATATTGAAAACTGCAGGCCAGAAGAATAAACGGGAAAAGAAATGAGGAAACGCCCAAAAGACGAATCAGTGAATCGGCTGTATAAGATCCGGCTTTGCCGGTAAAATTATGCGTTACCTGACCACTGGATACTAATGGGACGTGGGTAAATGAAGGGTCCTGCGGACGGTAGGAAACAAGGCACAAAAGCAAAAATAAAGCCAGGGAGAGACAAACTACTCCTTTAACCTCCCGGGTTCTTTTATTATCCTTTTGTTTCTCTGTTTTTTTCTCTTCCATATTATTATTTCTATATACTAAAATAATAATTTGTTAACAGCAAGGATTATTTCAGAAAAAAGAAGATTTGACAAGTAAAGTAAACAATCCGAAAATCCGGCAATAGTAAGCAAAGAATTTCAATCCCGCGGTTTGGAATCCCCCGGCTTCAGCCGTGGGAGGAATGTGGTGTAACCCGCGGGAGGTCGCGTTATCCTCTGCTTTGCTGGACGAATTATTATAGGGAGCCTCCGGCTCCTGCCGGAGGGGCTCCACGCGCGCTTCGCGGATAACCAGATGAGAGGAACTGCTGACAGGAAAAGTTCGGTTAAGCCTTGAACGATTCCCAAAATTATAGTGGTAGAAAGGTTCAAATAGCCTTATTTTCCATATCTTTAATGTTTAAATTTTCCGGTTCCTGCCAAGCGTCATAATTTTTTATGATTGTATCTCTAACCGTTTTAATCAGCTCATGACGCTTTTCAATATCAAAATTTTTTACTTCTATTGGTTCTCCGATGACCAGTTTTATTTGGCCGGATTTTATTTTCACTGATCTTTTGGGCATGATCCGGCCGCTGCCGATAATAGAAACAGGCACAATGGACACGCCCGAATTAATAGCGAGATTAAACGCTCCCTGTTTAAAAGCTTTGATTTCTCCGTCGCGGCTTCTTGTGCCTTCCGGAAAGGTCATAATTGATTTTCCTTTCCGGATGCGCAATGCGGCTTCATCAATGCTTTGCAGGGCTTTTTCTTGATTATGCCGGTCAATTTCAATATACCCGGCGCTTCTCATCGCCGCGCCGAAAAGGGGAATATTAAATAACTCTTTTTTTGCTATCCACCGGAATTGCACAGGGATGTATGCCAAGGCAATTAAAATATCGAAATCGCTTTGGTGGTTGGCCATGAAAATCTGCGGTTTTCCGTGCAGAAGATTTTCTTTGCCGATTGCTTTCACCTTTGTGTTGCACATTAAAAGTAAAATTTTAGCCCAGAGATTGGCTACTTTATGAATTTTGTTGTCGGCATCGGGAAAAAAAGAAAAAACCACAGACCAGAAGGACATAAATGCGGTTATAACAACACCTAACGTAACTAATAGTGCTGAATAAATCATAAACGTCCTTTCATTCGAGGCTGAATCCTTCCTTCCTGAACAACTTTAAGCACGCATCCGCTGCCTTGCTGTCATAGAGAGTCCCAGCGTTATTTTCAATTTCGGCGAGCGCAATTTCCAGTCCCAAAGCAGGCCTGTAAGGACGGTAGGATACCATGGCCTCAACCACATCGGCAACGGCAAGAATACGGGCTTCAATGAGAATATTTACATCCTTTAACCCCTGCGGATATCCGGAGCCGTTTATTCGCTCATGGTGTTGGTGGACGATATCGGCTAATGGCCAGGGAGCCTCC
>CAVQCU010000165.1:0-4796 GCA_963710995.1 uncultured delta proteobacterium | reverse complement strand
AATTTGGAGTTGGAAATAAATTTCATTATGCAGTGGTGTGGGAATGCCGAATTCTTTGCCTATCTTACAGATATAAGCTGTCAGAGTATCAATTTCTGTTTGTTTACCGTTCTCTTTGTCGAGTTGCATGGATGTTTTTGAGTTGTGACCAAAACCGGCAACCATTTCCATCGATTTGTCGACTGTATTTTCCGGCAGAAAAATATGACGTGCTTTGGCAACTGCCGCTACTTCCAGCATCATATCCCTTGCCTTTTTCCTGAGCGAAGAATCCGCCCAGACAGAGCCGTATGTCTTATTGGTAGCGGACATCAGTGATGCCAGAGGGCACATCAGCAAATATTTTGTCCATAAGACTTCGGAGATTTTGTCCGTTAATATGGCGTTAATTTTCGCCTGCAATAAAACATCCAGTATGTATTTATATTTTTTTGCGGATTCATCATCCGTACCGAATGTCAGTTTGCATGCGCCGTTCTCCTGATGGATAACACCCGGCTTTTCAATGTGGGTTATGATATAAACACTGCCACTTAAAACATTCGCCTGCGGCAATACGGCACAAAGTCTTTCCGCACTGTTCACACCATTGAGAAGAGGAATCACAACTGTATTTTTATCGATACAGGAGCTGAATTCCCGCGCGGAACTCTCCAATGAATAACTTTTTGTGCAGAAGAAGATTAAATCTAAAATGCCCGCCTCGGCAGGATTGTCCGTGGCAAGCGCAGGCCTCGCAATATAATCACCTTCCTGCGTCAATAACTGCAAGCCTTTTTCTTGAATCGCTTTTAAATGTTCGCCGCGTGCGATAAAAAATATTTCGTGCTGGTCAGAGCCTTCGTATTCAATGGCCAGTTTTCCGCCGAAATATCCCCCTACCCCGCCTATGCCTATAATGCCAATTCTCAATTTATTTAATACTCCTTTTTAGATTGCTTCGTCGGCTTTTGGCTTTCTCGCAATGACATGCAAATAAATTTCATCCTGTCCTCGCTAAATCCAGTTTTCCCTGCCATTTCCAAAGCAATGTTTCTCTCAAAATTATATGCTCAGGCTTTTCTAAAAATGGATCTCTTTCCGCTAATTGAAACGCGTCCTCTTTGGCATCGTTTAAAATGCGGGCGTCACGAATGATGCTGGCTATACGAAAATCAGGAAGACCTGATTGGCGCGTGCCTAAAAAATCACCGGGGCCGCGAATAATCAAATCTTCTTCAGCAATGGCAAAACCATCGTTAGTTTTTTCCATTACTTTTAATCTCTTGCGGGCATCCGCCGAGCATTTATAATCAGCAAGTAAAATACAACTTGAAGGAATATCGCGGCGCCCTACCCTGCCGCGTAACTGATGCAATTGCGAAAGACCGAAACGTTCAGCATGTTCAATAACCATCAGCGATGCCCGCGGCACATCAATGCCTACTTCTATCACGGTTGTTGCCACAAGGATATTAACTTTATTGGCCAAAAATTCTTTCATCACGGCAGTTTTTTCTTTTTCCTTCATTTTGCCGTGAATAAGACCAACTTTATAATCAGGGAAAATATCTTTTTGTAGATGCCCGGCCATATTAGTGGCATCTTTTAAATCCAGATTTTCCGATTGTTCTACCAGAGGATAAACGATAAAAGCCTGATGGCCTTTAGCCAGCTCCGCGCTGATTGTCTGATAAACCTTGTCTCTTCTGCTTTCCGATAACAAGACGGTACGTACCGACTTTTTACCGGGAGGCATTTCATCAATTACGGAAACATCCAAATCGCCGTAAACAGTCATTGCCAATGTCCGCGGAATGGGAGTCGCCGTCATGACCAATACATCCGCGCTGATTCCCTTGCCGCGCAAAGTTGCTCTTTGCATGACGCCAAAGCGGTGCTGTTCATCAATAACAACCATACCCAGCTTATGAAAATCGACATTTTCCGCAATCAAAGCGTGTGTGCCGATGATGATATTCGCCTCTCCGCTGGATATTTTATCCAGTGCCTCTTTTTTTTGAGCAGTGTTGAGGCCGCCGATAAGCAAAACCGCATTTAAGCCCAGCGCGAACGCCCAATTTTTAAAATTCTGATAATGTTGCTGAGCTAAAATTTCAGTAGGCGCCATTATCGCCGCCTGATACGAATTCTCACAAGCGGTAATCATTGCCGCCATCGAAACAATAGTTTTGCCGCTGCCGACGTCCCCCTGCAAAAGCCTGTTCATTGCGGTTTGTTTAGCCATATCTGCTTGTATTTCATTGATCACTCTTTTTTGCGCCGCCGTCAAATCGAAAGGCAGAAGCGCAAGAAATTTATTTAAAAAAATTCCCTCAATATTGAATTTAATCCCGGCTTCTAAAATCCGCCCTGTTTTCTTTATGGCCATACCCAATTGAAAAAAGAAAAATTCATCATAAATCAGCCGGAGATGCGCCGGCGAACGCAAGGCGTTATATTCATCAGGAGATTCATCATTTCCCGGAAAATGAACAGATATTAATGATTCATGAATGTTGCGCAAATTTCTTTTTTCGATGATATTTAAAGGTATTGGAGAGGCAACATAGCGGGCATAATTTTCCAACGCCTGATACATAATTTTCCGGAGATACTTTTGGTGCAATCCTTCCGTCTCCGAATAAATGGGCACTATTCTTTTAAAATTTAAAAAATTTTCCGCTTCATTTTCTTCTAATATTTCGTATTCAGGATGGATCATTGCTTTACCGGAATAATTAGGCGTCACATTTCCCGTAAACATTACCTCAGTCCCTTTTTTAAAAGTGCCAACCAGATAAGATATCGCGCCTTTGAACCACTTGGCGGTTAAATTAGCGGTATTATCGCTGATGGTAACCTCTAGTATACGTTTTTTCCCATAGTATCTGACTTCTGTATTAATTATCTTGCCGGCAATTGTTTGAGTTTTACCAACTTCTAATCGATTGATCTTCTTGATCTCACGCCTGTCCTCATATGTCCGTGGTAAAAAATAGAGCAAATCTTCGACGGTAACGATTTTCTTAGCGGCAAATCGAGCGGCCATTTTGGGTCCCACACTCTTTAAGTATTGAACCGGCAGGGTAAGTTTGGCCAAAGCTTCTTTTAAACCGAATATTCTTTCTATTGTCTGCTCGTCAGGAGTATGACCTTGGCCAGGCGCAGGTGAAAAATTAATAACAGTTTTGAGTTTTTCCAATATAACCAGCGCTTTTTCTATCTTATATTTTTTAAATTCCAGCTTTTGCCAATCATAATCGGAAAATATTTCTAAAGATTCCTCTATGAGACCGGAAAAATCATTATTGGAGGCCGGCGGTAAGGAACTTTTGAACAATGACAACAAATTTAAAAGAGATTTGCCTAAATCTTTTATGTGAGATAAATTTTTATAATTATCTTTAGAAGCAAAAATCAAAGGCTGCTCTATTTTTTGAAGAATCTTTTTTAGTGAATCCATTTAAGTCTCCGCATGGGAAAGTTAGCAAACCTAACCCCAATAATAAATGGGATAAGTGCATTAACGAAATTATTTTCTGCCGGAAAAGCGCAGAAAATAATTTCTAACTTACTAAATAATTTCCGGTGAATCGATTATTTTTTTAACAAATATATTTTGTTTGCGCAAGGAATGATTGACTTAAACGTTGATTTACGTTACACTAATTCATATTATACTTTTATATCAAGAATCAAATCCATAAGGGGTAACATGCCAACTAAAATTACATATAAAGATGCGGGAGTAGATATTGATACCGCCAACGAGTTTATTGATCGCATTAAGCCGATGATTAAAACAACGGCACGCAAAGAAGTTATTTCCGGCATTGGCGGTTTTGGCGGCCTTTTCCATTTTAATTCAAGCAATTTAAAGAATCCGGTATTAGTTTCTTCTACAGATGGTGTGGGCACTAAACTGCGGATTGCTCAATTAGTAGATAAGCATGACACCATCGGCATTGATCTTGTAGCCATGTCGGTGAACGATGTCGTTGTTCAAGGCGCTGAACCTTTATTCTTTCTTGATTATCTTGCCACAGGAAAAATAGAACTTGAAAAAAGTGTAAAAATTATCGAGGGCATTACTGAAGGGTGTCGACAAGCCGGATGTACCCTTCTGGGTGGTGAAACCGCCGAAATGCCAGGTTTTTATAAAACTAATGAATATGACCTTGCCGGCTTTTGTGTTGGTGTGGTGGAAATGGATAAACTAATTAATGGGTCCACAGTTAGCGTCAATGACCGGATTATTGGACTTGCTTCCAGCGGTTTGCATAGTAATGGCTTTTCTTTAGCCCGAAAAGTTCTTTTGGAAAATGGGAAACTAGGTATTAACGACAAAGTAGCCGGTTTAGATAAAACGATTGGTCTGGAAATGCTGGAACCAACACGAATTTATGTTAAACCCCTATTGAATCTTTTTAAGAGTTTTAATATAAAAGGCCTCATCCATATCACCGGCGGCGGATTTTACGACAATATCCCGCGAATAATTTCTCAATCTTGCCGCTCAGTTATTAACAAAGGAAGTTGGCAGATACCGCCTATTTTCAAGGTTATCCGGGAAATAGGCAACGTCGAAGAAAAAGAAATGTTTCGTGTCTTTAACATGGGCATAGGGATGATGATGATTGTTGCGGGAAAAAGAATGTCAGGGAGTTCTTGACCAACTGGAAATGCTGGGCGAGAAACCTTATCTAATTGGTGTTATAGAAAAAAGAGAAGATAAACAGGATCAAGTTTGTCTTTCTGAAAATTAGTAAATAAGAGATTATTTCCTGCGTTTTTCTACCCCTCGAGGGGGTACT
>CAVQCU010000164.1:0-11433 GCA_963710995.1 uncultured delta proteobacterium | reverse complement strand
TACCCGTGAAAAATCTTAAATGCTCACTTACAGGAAGAAATGCTTATTGAATCTCAGGTTTTCTCCCCTCTGATTATTAAACGCTTCTAAGATGCAGCGATTTTTTTTCTGATATCTTCTCGTAAGACATTCTTAAGGGCTTTCCCCACAGGATTCCGTGGAATTGCATTAATGATTTCTATCCTCTCGGGAATCTTATAGACCGCAATTCCTGATTCCTTCATAAAGGTTGCAACGTCCTCAAGAGTTACCGATTGGCCATCCCTTGGAACGATATAGACGCAGACCTTTTCCCCCATGGCCTCATCCGGCATGGCTATGGCAGCGACTTCAAGGATCTTTGGATGTCCGAGGAGCATGTTTTCCACCTCCTGAGCGCTGATATTAAAGCCGCCGCGGATTATGATATCTTTTGTACGATCAAAGAATCCCACGCAATCATTCTTCTTGATCTGGAACAAATCACCTGTGTTGAAAAACCCGTCATTGTCAAAGGCTTTGGCGGTAATATCCGGCCGCTTAAAGTATTCAGGGATAACATTCGGTCCTTTGTAGAAGAGTTCACCGATTTGTCCTTCTTCAGTAAGTTCCTTGCCCGTTATGGGATCGACAACCTTCATACTAACGAATCTCACCAAGCCATTCGACCAATTCGAACCGGGCTTCCCGTATTGGGGAAAGTTATCGATCCGCATTTCCATATCGGGGATGTTATAAGCTCCTGCGATATTACCGGTTCCTTCGTTTTGGCCCCAGATATTTCCGAACTCAATTCCCCATCGCCTTTTCAATTCCTGAACCGACCACAGTGAGGGAGGCGCCGAACCGATGGTAATTGCCCTCATCTTGCTGAGATCAAACTTATCCACCTGAGGATGCTTCAAGAGCGCGTTGATAACGGCTGGCACGAGTAGTGTGTAATGAATCTCCTCCATGATGAGCTGCAGAATGAATGTTGGTCCATCAAAGGGATGATGGAGCACGAGCTTTCCCCCGCCCTTGAGCCATTCAACAAAGACAGTTCCGAGAGAAGCCATGTTAACTAGAGGGCCTGCCGTAATCAGATTGTCGCCCGGTTTGATAGGCGCCGCTTCAAAGCACAAGGAGGCCTGGGAAAGCCAGTTGTTGTGACTCAGAGGGCAACCTTTCGGTTGCGCCTCCGTACCGGAAGACCAGCAGAGGGTGAAAATATCATTAGCATCGATACGGATCTTATCCAGGCGTCCAGTGACAGGGCCTTTAGCCATTTCTCTAATGTCTGTGAGTGTAAAAATTGATTTGATGGATGGAGTAGAAGATTTAATCCGTGTCACCATATCCATGTGGTCGAAACCACCGAATGTATCAACAGTAATTACAGCTACAGCATTAGTCATGGACGCTATGAACTGCAACTCGGAACTCCGCCACTGCATAGGCATGGGCGAAATCAATGCTCCTGTCCGGGCAATGGCAAGATACAGCATGGCTAGTTCCCATATATTCGGCAACTGGACCATAATGATATTGTCCTTGCGAATTCCCTTATCCAGCAAGGCTTCCGCAACAGCATCAATCGCCTTGGAAAGTTCCGTGTAGGTTAGCCTTTCTGGCTTCAGGCCAACTAGAGCTTCTTTGTTGAGAGGATCTACGAGGCAGACTTTTTCGGGTTCGGCCAAAACATGATCCTTGAAGTAATCAATGAAAGACTTGTCGCCCCAAGCTCCCACGTCCGTCCATTGCCGGATCATTTTTTTTGATGCTAGAATCATCGCGTTACTCCTATTTCTTTATTTTTACCGCATCCGCATGGGGTATTTCTCCTCACCCCTTTTCGAATAAGGAATCAAACTATTCGAAAGAAATACAATTTATTTGAGTTGCCGTTACTCTGGTTTGATGATTCTGTTTCCGACCTCCATTTATTCTGTTATTTGAAGCAATTGGATTTGCTTTTATATGTTGCAGCTTTTTACATTCTTCTCATTTGCCATACGCCCTGCATAAAACAACAAACTTGTCCCGATTTATCCTTTAGCTCCAGATCCATTTTCCAGTCGGCTTTTCCTTTTGCATCCGCCTCTTTCCGGACAGCTTCAACTTCCTCCTCGCTCAGCGACGCCTCAACGGTCACATCCGTTGTTGCGGGACGGCGGTACTGAATAAACAAGGCTTTGACGATGGGATAATATTTTGTGTGATCGAAAGAAGCGAAAAACATGGGGCCGCCGAGATATTCACCGACGGTAAAGAGAGAACCGGCGTACATGGTTCCGATATGGTTCATGTTGGGAGCAAGCGGAAGAACAACCTTGACATGGCGTTCACGCATTTCCTCGATATGGATACCCATTTCCTTAATAATTTGAATCGTTCCTTCGAGCAGTGGTATATACTCTTTAAATTTCTCATCAATGATTGGCATTGTTCATAATTAGTTTGACTTACTTAAATGTCAAGAGATATTTTCGTTCTGAATTTCTACCACGAAGCATGGGGTACTGTTCGATTTTTGTCGTAGGGCGTGAATTTTATTGATTACGGATTGAAATCTAGCATATTCGTCAACATTGATGTCCTGTGGATAACAGGAAGAAATAAATTTTAGACAAGGATGCTTAAACCGGATTAAGACTCGTTACTCTTTTGTTTCCACGAAACGTAATCCTCAAGTGTCTTGATCGCTTCGCCGGGAGTATTGACGAATTCCACGCCCGCCTCATAAGATTCATCCTCATAGATGATTTTAATCCATTTTATTTTTCCCATGACTGTTATCATCTGTTGCACAGTCTTTAATGTAATGTCTATCTTGAGAAGGGTATCAATGGGTAAAAACAGATGGGCCTGAATTCTGGCTCCGGAAGTAGAGACATCTTTGCTTAAATTATGTATGAATTTTTCTTTGGGAAGATTGTGTTTTCCGGAGAGGACAGTTATGGTAACCTCATTCTCCTGCTTCAGTCTTGGCGCCTTTCTTTTTTCGTACATAACGATTCATTCCTCCTTTTTTTCAGAATGCCCATTTTTCACTCTTCACTTAAAATCCTGCTTATTCATAATTAATTTATAAGAAATTCATCCTTGTCTGTCAATGAAATATAAATCGCAAAATATGGAGGGAATGGTGTTTATTACAGATTGAAAGAAAGCATGTCCGTGAAAAATCCTAAACGCTCACTTACAGGAAGGAAGATGCAGCCGTTTTTCAGACGCTCTGCTTGAACATCTCATCTGCTATTATACCATCACATATCTTCATTACTGGGCCTGTCATGGAGGCGAAGAAGCCTTTACTGAAATTAATCTGAATATCTCCGCCCTGCATGTGAACAGTAATATCTGTATCACAAAGCCCAAGTCTGCGAGCAACCGCGGCGGTAGCAGTGCTGCTGCTTCCTGAAGCGAGAGTATATCCGGCTCCACGTTCCCAAATCTCGATCTGTATATTGTTACGATCCACAACCCTCATAAACTGTACATTTGTCCGATTAGGAAAACGAGGATCGACTTCCAGCAGAGGACCTAAGCGGTGTGCATCTTCTGGCGTTGGGGAGTCCGAGAGAACAATGCAGTGCGGGTTGCCGATAGTGGCCGCGCAGAACGTCAAGATTTGATCGTCAACCTCTATGGTCTCTTTCAAGACTTCACGATGGTCGCCGACAACAGGGATCTTCGAGCTATCAAAACTAACTTCACCCATTTCGACCTTCGCACTTCTACCATCATCACTGACCACACATGACACAGGACCTCCAATGGTTTCTATAGTGAAGTACCCATTATCAACGAGATGCTCATCCCAAAGGAAACGTGCGAAGATTCGAAGTCCGTTCCCGCTTTTTTCCGCCTCACTACCGTCGGGATTGAGAATCCTAAGTCCGAATTCACATGACTCATTGTCCAAAGGGCCAATAAGAATCCCGTCCGATCCAACACCATAGTTTCTATGGCAGATCAGGCGGATGGCACCAGGATCAAGTTCACCCTTTACATCGGCCGGACGAATCACAATATAATCGTTACCGATGGCATGATATTTTGTATATTTCATTTTTGATTCCAAATCCGTTTAAATGGATAAGTTTTTATATTTTTAACGCTGAAGTTATTATTGAGCCGCATAAAACACCAGACTCCTGTCTGGTGATGTAGCGGCAACCCATAGGGTTCATGCAAGATGTCGCATGTAACATTAGAGAAGCCCCCAGCTCCTGCTGGGGGATGGTCACTTTTTCATATTTGTCGGCATCATATGCTCAGGCACCTGTACGGCAACTACTTCACCACGTGCACAAATCTGGCCGCCAGCGATGAGCCGGGATTCCACGACCACCTTGCGTCCTTTAATTTCCTTAACTCTTCCGCGCACTTCAATTGTTCCGTCAAGCGGTGTTGGCAGAAGATAATCCACATGCAAAGAAGCTGTCAGAAAACGTAAAGAAGGCAAAGTGTCCATTTCACGATTTTCAGCGCGGTATTTTGCTGCCGCCGCCGTGCCCGTGGAGTGGCAGTCGATGAGCGATGCAATAAGTCCACCGTAGGCGTAGCCGGGCACCGCCGTGTAGAAAAGTTTCGGCTGGTGAATGCAGACGGATTCTTCGCCGTCCCAGTAGCTTTTTATTTTCATGCCATGCTCATTGAGGCGGCCGCAGCCATAGCAGTGGCTTAATTCATCAGGATAGTAGTCCTGAAACGCTTTTTTAATCATGCAATCTCCTTTCAATTTACAAGATACTCTGTACTCAGGTAAACGTTAGTTTTGTGCCCGACATATTCAGAATAAACCGTTCTTTAAAAGATTCCTCTATAAAAGCAACAGCCTTTCTACCTGTGCAGTGCGTCGGAATAATATAATCCGGATTGATTTTCTTGAGCTCTTCCGTTGTCTTGTCAATAATTGGTTCGAACATGGGACCGGAAAGATGAAAACCGCCCATAATTACATGAACCTTATCGATTCCGGTTATTTCACGGGCATAGGCGACCGTATTGACGATACCGGCATGGGCGCAGCCGGAAAGGATTACCAGGCCTTTTTCCTTGAGATTCATGACAATGGATGTGTCATCCTCAATGGCATCCCATTTCTCGACATTGTCCTCCACACGGTGGGCCAGGAGCATTCCTTTCTCGAAATCACTTCGTTTCGGCACTTCGCCCAGAAACAGAAATTTGCCGTCTAAAAGCAAACTGGGTTCTTTTGTTTCCATAACTTTCAACCCCGCTTTTACGGCCATCTCCCTAGTGAACTGGGGAAAGTAAATCTTGAACTCTTCGCTGAACTTCATATAGCGGGGGCTTTTAAAGACGCCGGGATGTACGGTGAGCGGAAGATTTTTTTTGCCTATCATAGCCGACAGCTTATTCAGGCCACCAAAATGGTCGCTGTGCCCGTGCGAGAGAACGGCCGCTTCAACCTGAGTCATATCGACATTCAGTCTTGAGGCATTATCGGTGGCACCTTCTTCAGAAAAACCGAAGTCAAACAATAAGGTATTCGTCTTATCGCCGGTTGTTGTCTTTACAATGGCAGAAAATCCATGTTCAGCACCGATGGATACCTTGATCTGACCATCTTTGATGGGCATCGCCCTAGTGACGACAGCGTTGTTGTCCAGAGCAGTAATATCTATGTAGTTATCCTGTAAAGTTAAAATCTCGATCTTGTCCACTGCGTTTAACGTTGTTTTTGCCATTTTATTAATTCTCCTTTTTCAATCAGCAAATCATAGTCATCTCCAACAAGCGCCTCCCCGTCATTAGGTAAGTAATTAACTTACTCATGATATACCTCCTATTGGAAATATAATGGGGAGGTGCAACGCCTCCCTCTCTAATCTCTGCTACATAACTTTATAGCATTTTGTATTTCATGGTAATAAGGACTAACTGACAATTTGTCAAACTCCTAACGACGACGAATCTCTATTACTTGGTCTGGAGGATTGCTCCAATTGATTGTTCGTAAGCATGGGGAGCATCCGCCAGTACAAGACGAACGGTATGAAGTCGTTCCAATAAGACGTCCACCACGAAACCAAAGTTGACGAAAGTCACAACTTCCGAAACTGACGACACCGAAGTATTAAAATACCTCTAAGTTTCCATTGAATTGAGAATCGTGTGGGGTTCCCATAATTTCTATAACTCGTTCCTTGGAATCTCCAGGTGACAATTTTACAATAGATTTTTGGAAGTTGTAGCAGCCCAAAAGAGCCACAAACAAAAATAGTGGTATTAACTTCCTCATATAGTCTTCCTTAATATTCTAATTTCACTTTTTCCGATGAGTTTAAAATCACCATAGCACTATTAATTATTTTTAAAAGAAAAAAAGGCGGATGTTTTCACACCCGCCTCAATTATTTTATTCTGTTTGTTTCACCTACTAATCCACAGTATTTAACATTTTTCTGACTTAAGGATTACCATTGTATGCCGTGTAAAACATATGACTTATCGGTTAAAGTCCGATCATGGAGTTCGGTAGTTCGCCCATGTAGCTTGAGGGAGGTGTTAAGGGTAACCTGAAGCATTAAGTTTCCTGACAAAGGCTCCTTTTTAGGGAGCCGAGCAAACCTGCGGGTCGCAGCGTAAGCGAACCCGAATGTAGCCTCGAAACACACGATGGAGTTGTCGACCCCGTAATAGAAGGGGGAAGACCGTAGCATCTATCTTAACGAAAACTACCAGAACCGATAGATGGATTTCCGGGGTAACAGGGGTGACACGCAGGGGCAGCTATACGAGAATGAACACGGGAGACCCTTGTCGATGCTCTACAGGAGGGCAACGGGTGGATATAAGAAACGAAGTTTCACCGGGTCGGCAAGGGAGTCGGATTTGCCCATATGTACCGATTGTATTCCAAGGACAACATAACCTTGGGAGAGGGAAGGGGCAATACTTTTATCAGGTTTCAGAAGAAGTAAAGGAAAGGGGATTGCGGTAATGCTGAAAACCCCAGGAAAGATTCGGGAACTTCAGAGGAAACTATACCGGAAGGCCAAACAGGAGAAAGAGTACCGACCTGTTTTTTCCGGAGCAAAAATCCGCGATCACATCGTTTTAACAGCACTGGAAGAAAGGCCTGATAACAGAATCCTTATGACTCTAACACACACTATTGAAATCGAGGGACAGAAAAATCCTGCCTGTTTTGCGCAGGCACTGGCAATGGTCTTTTTTTAGTAATGCTTTACAATCTATCGCCACTGTAGCTTGAATCCCTTTCCGGTTACGATACTTTCAGACACTACAGAAACACGGCCAGGTTCAGTGGGTACTATTTTCATACTACAGCCATTGATTATGTCCTTCTGGATATCGATTCCTGGCATGACCTCAATCAGCTCCATTCCGCGTTCAGTAAGCTGAAAAACTCCGACATTAGTGCAGTAGTATACTTTTTTCCCATGTTGGAGCGCCTCTGAACCGCTGAAAGTTATTTCATCAACTTTGTCAATAAACTTTGATCGGCCAGGTTTGGTAATTACAATTTTTCCTTCTTGGATTTCAGTATGAGCACCTAACATCCATGTACCGATAAAAATGATTGTCTTCGCGGCAACTGTCATATCCGTAAAGCCACCTGGTCCAACATAATTAATCGGTCCCTTGCCTCGTTTGGACACATTAACATCGCCCTTCGAATCAACTTGCAACAACCCTAACAAAGTAATATCAAGTTTTTCATAGATTAAATGGAACATTCTGGCAGAACTGAGAATTTTTTCCGGATTAATGGATGCGCCAAAGAAGATTCCCATTGCGGGCATCCCTCCCAAAGGTCCGGACTCAATCAGATAAGTTACATCCTCATGAATACCGCCCTCATATATCAGCCTGCATACTTCTTCCGGCAATCCCACACCCACATTCACATACTGATCCTTTTTAGCTACACGCATAAAAAAGTCGGCCGCAAGACGAGCGAGTGCTTCTTCTGCCGGTCCCCGGTGAGGCGTGATCCGAATCAGGTTATTAACGAATTCAAGCCTGGCAAGGGCATTCTCCATATCAACCTTTGCTCCCTCGGTGAACATTTCCCAATATTTTCTTTGGGACGCCATGCCGCACTGTTCATTATTCGGATTAACTATTATTGCATCAACTTTATCCGCCGACAAAGAAATCTCTCTTTTATTCTTGGGAATTATGTCTGCAACCGTTACAAGCACCTGTCCGCCGTTGTGTTTGGCAGCCAACGCTGATTCGATATTTTCGGTAATCACGGAAGCATGTTTAAAATAAATATTCCCTTCAGCGTCGGCATATGGCGCGTTCATCATGGCGACAGTAATTTTCGGCAAGCGGTATCGCAAATAATCGCCATCAACGGTGGAGAGGCTTTCGCCTACACCTTTGATAAGAGGAGTGCCATTACCTACTCTGGGGTCAATCATTGTGCCCACGCCAGTCTTCGTCACAAGACTGTCTTCACCTTTGATTTGTGCCTCGATCAAAAAATCCAATACGCCTTGGGATATTCTGTGCACTTCCAGTTTCCCTCTTTGGGCCAGTTTAAGGAAACTCTTCATGGTCTCATGATGTCCGCCAATCCAGACACGGATCAATCCTTCAATTCCCATCTCTTCTAGTGAGCCGAACAACCTGCCTCTAGCTCCCTGGCCCGCCACAGCTATCCATGTGAGGTCTTTGGGGTGACCGGATTTAAAAAACCGGTCGCGTATCGCGTAATACAGAACACTGCATCGTGCATTCGCGGCAATTCCATTGGACAGAATGCATGCCCCGTCAGGAATCATATCCACGGCTTGCCGACCTGTCATAAATTTTGGATTTTTTAGATTATCTGGGGGAGGAAGATTGAAATTTTTCTTGCCTGGAAATAGAAAAAATCGCCCCACTTGAATCAGCAACTGAACATATTCGTTAATCTTCAATTGATCCTCCTTAATGATTGTTGGACATTATAAAGATGACTCTAATAGTTAGGAATTTTGTATAATAAATAGCAGTGCCCATGAAAATTAGCAACAATTTAATGAGTAGTAAGATTATCTTGTAATCCTGCGTATAGTAAATCTGTTTATAACTTTTCAATAAAATAGATTTGAAGGTAGTGGAATGACCTGCCCCCAATACTTGTTCTATATGTTAAGATTGAGTTCAGCTACCATACGGTCGCCTTAGTGTCTGGATGGTCTGATGGAAGCGCATATTGGGCATCTGCCGATTGAAGAATCTCCGTATTTCAGTTTTGCCATTAAGGTCGGTTGAAAAAATATTCTGCCTATATTTTCTGTCTTGCTGCTGCCTTGTTAATGGCATTTATTATGCCTAGCTCGTACATTATCTTCCTACCGACAACTTCCGTGGGAGCGAAGCGTCTTACAAAATTGATTTCCTCTTCGGTGGGAGCCTCGGTCTGCGATAGATTATCTGCCACCTTCAGATCCCAAGGAACATCCTTTTTGACCATATCCACGCTCACTCCTGGATGAAGCTTCGTGAGGTAGAGCTCCTTGGTTGCATCATCGAATCGGAATACACCCTTGGTTGTGAGAAGCATGGAAGGCCCGGATCCTTTCGGGAACAGTCCGCTCCTGTCCCGGCTGTCGCCTCCGTCGAGATAGCCGGGAGATGTGAAGTAGTCGAGCTTATTCACAAACTCGCCACCGCGCATGGTGAGAATCGTGTGTTTGGAATAGGCCATGAAGTCAGGCGCCCCGCCAGAGCCAGGCAACCTCATCTTCGGTTTGAAATAATCGCCGATGACCGTTGTGTTAATGTTTCCATACCGATCGATCTGGGCTACACCCAAGAAGCAGACGTCCACAAATCCCCGGTATGTCATAGTGAACATTGAAAAGAGATCGGTGGCATACGAAAATCCCCTGCATGAGTTCGCATCCGCGATGTGGTTTGGGGGTACCAGAGGTTCGATGTCGATAATTCCGGATTCCATCATAAGGGTCGCATTAGGAGCATGCAGTGCCTTTGCCATGGCCCCTGCCGTTGTCGGCAGCCCCACGCCCAGAATCACATTTTCTCCGTCCTTGATCTCTCGTGCTACGGTTATAATAAGCAGTTCGTCAAGCGTATATTTTTTAGCCATAGAGCATTCCCCTCTCTTCCAGAATCTTTTCCATCTCGGCAAGCGTAATTCCCATCGAGCGTTCCTTATTCTCATTATCCCAGCAGGATGTGTAGGCAGCACCATAATTTGCCGGTGCCGAATAATATGCCTTTGCCCTGATCTCATTGAGCATTCTTGCACCGTGTTTAACCATATAGTGGTCGAGATATGTCTGACGGTCCTGACACCCGAGGACCCATTCGTCCATCCATGCCTTGAGCCCGTTTCCTGTCATGTCAGCCATAAAGAATAAGGCATATGCTGTTCTATCAAGATTGTAATACCCGAGCACCTCGGTGGGGTGCGCCCCCCATGGAACCTCCACCACGGCATCCACACGATAGGCGGGAATGATGGTCAAGTGTGGACTGGACTGGATGATGTCATGTTCAACGATCTCCTCGCAAGAAACGATAATCCGTTTGCTGGCAAGTGCTGCTGCTGCCACACTCCCTAATGCGCCCCAGTACTGGGCATTGCCAAGCTTGTCAGCCCTCTGCACATGCACGATGCAAACGTCAGGGTTGGCTGCAGGGACGGTGAGGATCTTCTTGCCAGTATAAGGGCAGGTTATAATTTTGTACTTGTCTTCGCCCATGAATGTGCGCTTCTTGAAAAGATCGGTCGTCATGGCGGCTTCCAGAACTTGCATAAAGGAAAAACCGTGTTTCCCGGCCTCCATCCGTGCGTTGTACTGGAAGTTGGTGTAGTCTTCCATTTGAAGACTTCCGGCATTTATGGCACGTTCCACTGCGGAGCCACCTTCTTTTCCGCCTGCCCGGTAGACATAGGTAGAAACGAGCTTATCGACGCACCCTCCGCCCACCAGAATCTCCACATCAAAGACCCCTGACTGAGAATAGAGGGTGAGACCTTTTCTCTTTTGTCTTGTCACCTCGAACACAAGCTCTGCACAGGTTCCTACTGTATAGTTACCGATAACTAGTTGATCTCCATCGTGGACAAACCTGCTGACAGCATCCTTTGCAGTCATTACCTTGTTCTTCAGATCAGTCATTGTATTATACCTCAAAATTATTTCTTTTTTGTTTAGAACAAGTACATAAACAGCGGTCTTTTGTCAATATAAATGACCCCTATAAATCAAGTATGGTTTATTGTCTGCCGTGAATTGTGTTTATTATGGATTGAAAGAAAGCATTTTATTCACACTTGACGATTTGAGGATTACAGGAAGAAGTCCTTTTTTCCTTAATTGTGAAGATATACAATTTCGCATTGCATGTTTTATCCCGCAATCAATAATAAAGATTGTTAATTGAAATAAAAAAATCCGCTCCACTAAATCATGAAACGGCTCAATGAAAATGATGAATAGTCCGTTTATT
>CAVQCU010000163.1:0-3070 GCA_963710995.1 uncultured delta proteobacterium | reverse complement strand
CGGCACCGTGATCAGATGGTCCCAATGCGCGGTGAAGAAGACGGCTTCGTCCTTGAGCTTCGCGTCGCTGCCCTCGACCTTGCCGATGACGTTCGCCGTGTCGATCGCATTGATGCAATCTTTCTGGCTAACTCGTTCAGTTACGTATTGCTCCGTGATCATCGAAATCCCCGACATTGACGATACGGAAGGGTTTCGCAAATCGGCTATGGGTTATATTTCCGAGGCTCTTGGCATATCTTTGTAAGGATATATCATGGACAATACAACTTGGAGAAAATTCTATTCGGGAAGAATCCGCGCGGGCGATTGCCGAAATCAGAGAAAAGGAGTCTCTGGAGATCAGACAATTGGACGACATTTATACATCTGAGATAAATAACTTCCGAAAGAAGACCGAAGCCGAAACAGAAACACATATCCAGCAGGAATTCTCCAAACTGGAGAATAAAGCCATTCTCGAACGCAGGAAGTTCAAGCTTCAGAGCATGGAGCAGTTTATCAACGGCATTATCAATGAACTTATGAAAGGGATACGGGATAATCCGTTCTATGGGAAATTTCTGATTGGTGCGGTATGTGATATTGTTAAACAAATTCCGGCCGGCGCCGAAGTAAGGCTGAATTATATGTTCCGAACGTAAAAGATCGCTCACAGTTTTCACCGGATTAAAAACGATGATGGGCAGTTCGACAAATACGGTATTCCAGTAAGCCATGCCGCCGTTCCAAAGACCGGGTGATTCCAGCGCTTTTAACGAGCGTCCTTTTTCATTTTTCCTGGTAATTAAATAAGCGTCGGGATTTACGTAACTATCCAGATTGAATTTTTCCCCCCGGTAATTTTTCGTGCAGCAGACCATATCCACCGGATTGAAATATTGCGCGGCTAACCATACGGCCATTTGTTTCGGGCTGCTTTTGTCCACGTGCCCGTTTTCAACAATTTGCAAGGTTTGATTACCATCACGATCTTCAACCCAAAATGGAGCACCACCGGGTTCACCTTCGTTTCTCACTACAGCGCAAACACGCAACGGCTTGTTCACTGAAGAAAATATAATTTGTTTTTGTTGTTTTAGCGATTGTCGCGTAATACTTCGCGGAAATACGATATTGAGCTTCTGGAAACAATAATTTTTGATTTCATCAATTTGTTTGGAATTAATTTCATCATTTTCCAGCTGACGTAAAATAGCAAATATTTCCTTTTGAATTTGCAGGGCCAATCCTCCCAACATTTTTTTATAGGGAAGAATTTTTCTCAATAGTTTTTCCGGCACAATGTTATCTATATTTTTTATAAAAATGAAATCGGCATCAAGATTCTGTAAATTTGCAAGCAGTGAACCATGACCTCCGGGTCGGAAAATGAGGTCACCTGCGGCATCCCGCAGCGGCAGATTATTTTCATCAACGGCCAGCCTATTCGTCGATGGCGATTGAACCGATAAGGATATTTTATATTTTATCCGGCACAAGTTTTCGTATTTGGATTTTACAGCCTTTATTTTTTCAGCAACATTTTTTTTATGTTCCTGAGAAATTGTGAAATGCAGATGGCAAATATCGCCTGCGCCTCGAACATATTGAACAGCCTCAAACAAATGCTCTTCTAAAGCGGTGCGTGCCTTTCCTGCGGAATATAGATGAAAAGGAATCAACGCCTTGGGCAGCCAGCCGAAATTCAATCCCTTGGCCGACAAAATATAATCCAGTAAACTCTTGATATTTTTTTGCTCAATGAATTCAGAAGCACGTTTGTTTTGCTTGATCAGAAAGTAAAAAGGATACTTTTTAAAATTACGTAAGAATGATTGATTGAGCGCCGGGGAATCAAATCCGTCTTTTTCCCGGACCGAAAACCATTCGGCAAACATGCGGCTGGCGGCGCCAGAAGCCGGAACAAATTTAAGTAATTTGAATTTTCCCGCCTCCCTTTCGTAGAGTTTAATCAATTCATTCATTGCGGCTTTTTGGACTGATAGGATTCCATCATTAATTGCGCATGGGCGATTCAAGTTCAGATAATTGGAACCATGGCGATATGATTCCATCTGCTTTTCCAAATCACGTGGAGTCAAGCCTAATTTTTTTATTCGCCGGAAATCTTTTTGAGTGAATAAATTTAATTCTTTCATGTTTTCCGTATCTTTAGTTGCGTTTTATTGCGACTACTAAGGTTCCTTTGCTTTAGACTTTGCGCTGTAAAATATAGTCTATATTTTTTTATTTAACATCAAGTTTTTATGTTGGCAAGAATAAATCACAGGTATTAAACCCTCCGCTACGCGGGATTGTTCAAGTTACCAATTCCTCTACGCCTATAGTGACCTTTAGGTTATTCGCTTTCGGAATTAGAGTTTCAACAATAATCACCTTTATCGGAACTATACCCAACATTTTGCGCTCAATATTCCCTGTTTAAAAAACTCTCCTGCCAAAATTATATTGACTTACAAAATCATTTTTCCTACAGTCTCATTATGAAAACGGAAGTCCTTCTCAAGCTTATTCATTTTTCAATCTTACCCAAGGATGATCGGAAACAGGCGCTGCGCATTCGCCGCTTTTTTATGGCGTCAGCCTTGTATATCTTCTGTCCTTTCCTCGCCTATGTCGCCTATTTGGCAAACATTATGGAATGGCAGGCGATTCACGGGTATATAATTGCCGCTCCGATTATCAACATTGTTTTATATATCGTTTTTCGCACCGGCCTCAATCTGAAAATGTCTGATCCCAGTCTCACGGTTGTCCAGATCTGTATTGGCATCCTCATGGTAATGTATGGAATGTATTTCGCCCATGAGGCCCGTGGCGGCCTTTTGCTGGTCTACGTCATTATTCTTATGTTCGGCATCTTCCGCCTCAGTACCCGCAGTTTTTTATATATCAGTATTTTCACCCTGCTGACCTACGGGATCGATATCATTATGCTCTATTTCTACCGTCCTCAAGGCGTCAATTTTAATATTGAATATCTCCAATTGGGCGTCCTCGCCCTTATCCTGGTGGCTTTTTCCGTCATCGGCGGATATATCAGCTCTCTCCGTCGCAATTTGAACGC
>CAVQCU010000162.1:0-3613 GCA_963710995.1 uncultured delta proteobacterium | reverse complement strand
ATGATCGATAAACTGTTGAGACTAATTACCAATATAAACTTGAAATTATTAGGAGGCATCTGCCTTACTATCCTTGTTATCATTCTCATCGCGGGCCTTTGGCCTTTTAATTTTTTTCCTAAAAACAAAGTTGCGTGGCTTCCAGATAAAACCGGCGTCTATTTTTCCGGACAAGGTATGATACTTAGCCCTGATCCTTTAAATGATCCGCAGCAATTACTGTTGAATAAAAAATCAATAACTATAGAAATTTTAATCCATCTAACAGAAGAGCCCCAAAATGGCATTAAACGTATATTATCTATTTATGATGGCAAAGGTTCCGAAATAACTTTTCTCGGCCAATGGAAAAGGCATCTTATTATCCAGAGCAGGGTTGAAAGGCCTGTTGGAAATATATTGCATAGTGAAATTGGTGCCGATGATGCTTTGGGAAAAGATCGGGATTATTTATTGTCTATAACATCTGGCTCAGAAGGAACAGCCATATATATTAATGGCCAACCTGCGCAAAGCTATCCGCATCATCGCCTGCTTGGCAGTATAAATTCAAAAAAAATCGGCTTTATCCTTGGTAATTCACCTGTCGGGAAAAATTCATGGAAGGGCCGAATAACGAGATTGGCAATTTATAATCGAACATTCACAGCAGAACAAATTTTTAAACATTATCAATCATCCTTAGAAAAAAATTTTACTGCGCATCCGGAAAAAGAAGGATGTATTGGTTTATATCTTTTTAATGAGAAACAGGGCGCCGCAATCCGGGATTATTCCAACCTGAATAACCACCTGACAATCCCTGTGCTTTTCCGGCCTGTTAAAAAGATTATATTAGATCCACCCTGGCATGATTTTCGTTGGAACAAGTCTTTCGTTCAGGATACCATTGTTAATCTGCTTGGATTTGTACCGCTAGGATTTTTCTTTACTGCCTTTTTATTAAAAGCAAGCAATTGGAAGAAAAAGATAATTTATATTGGTATGGCTGTCACTGGCTTCGCGATTAGTCTGGCTATTGAACTATCTCAGATTTATCTTCCTTCAAGATATTCAGATCTGGATGACGTAATTTGTAATTCTGTTGGGACGGTTTTAGGTATCTTGATTTTACATCTGATAATACAAAGTAAGAAAATTCACCCCTAAAAGAATAAGATATTGATCCTTGCTCCTTTTTGTCCCCCGCTGGCGGGGGTGGCGCGGGCTTCGCTTGCACCTTGAACCTTTTCTTATTTTACAAATTCCAGATAATTTTCCTTGTCGATAATTTCTAAAGAAGCATCCGGATAATTTTCAGACCAAGCTGTTGCGGCTTTTAGCGGCTTGCTTTTCCATTTAAACTCATAACCAAACAACTTGCCGTCTCTTTCTTCAACCCAGTCAATCTCTTTCTGATTCCATGTCCGCCAGAAATAGTTGTTTGCGTAAATCTGATGATAAGACTGTCTTTTAATCCTCTCCACAACCAGAAAATTCTCCCAGAGTTTTCCAATGTCGTCACGAATTTCAAGAGGGTTAAAATTGGCTATGATGGCATTTCGTATTCCGTTATCTAAAAAATAATATTTGCTTTTCCTGGTGATTTCTTTGCGCAGATTACGACTAAAACCCCTGATGTTTATGATAACAAATGATTTTTCAAATAAATCAAGATATCGGGCAACTGTTTTGCCTCCAATACCCAGCTGCTTCCCCAGTTCAGACAGAGACACTTCGCTGCCGATTTGAAAAGCTAATAGACGCAGGAGATCAAGCAGCAGTTTTGAGCTTTTTACTTTTTCCAACTCCAAAATGTCTTTAAGCAGGTAAGAGCCGACAAGTTCTTCCAAGATTCTTTTTTTGTCGTTAATAAATTCATTTGTCAGTACTTCCGGATAGGCGCCGTAAATTAAGTAATCATCAAGTCGGCTTTTCAATTCATAATCATTGTAAATATTCCCCATTTCAATTTGCGAAAGAGGGTAAAGAGCCAGAGTTATTTTTCTTCCAGTAAGTGGTTCACCAATTTGACCTACTAATTCGAAAAAGGATGAACCCATTACAATGGCTTTTAGGTTTGGCACCTGGTCAACCATAATTTTTAATCCCTGACCAATACCTTTTATCTTCTGGGCTTCATCTATGGCAATAAGATCGTAGCCCTTAGTATATTCTATTATTTTTTTGAAGTCGCTGGAACCTAAAACTGCGTGAAGGTTAATGTCGTCGCCAGAATCTAGTTTATACCTGAATTTGTCTTTATTTTCGGATAAGAACTTTTTCAGAAGAGTTGTTTTTCCTGCCTGGCGTGAACCGAAAATGAACAGAACTTTGTTCGGCTTCAAATACGAACTTAAATTGTCATAAAATCTAGGTAGCATCATGATGGCATTAATATAGCAAAATACTCAATATATGTCAATTATAAAGAATGTTAATCCTTGTAATACTATGATTACGAGGCATGTGAGAATATTTCGGCTTATCTTTTCTCCTTTTCCTTTGTCCTTGTCCCTTGAACCTTGAACCTCGTTTTTTATCCCTTGCACCTTGCTTTCTTGGTGAATTTAACCTAAAAAATGGGCAAAATGACCATATTTTTCGAGATCCAACATAGCCATATTTATGTAATATCTTAATATTATGCACTAATTAATTGTATTGTTTTGTGGTATAAACATTGCAGTATTTTTATTAGAACTTGAAAAAGGCAAACCGCTTGAAAAGGTGGGGCGCAAAGTTACTGACCTAAGTCTTTGTAGAAGGATAAGGTGGCAGAACTGCCGGGCAACATCAAAAGATCCATCCAGCAATACTGCCAATACAAAATAACAAAGTTAAAAAGAGTGTGTAATAACAACCAATGCTTGAAAAAGGCAAACCATCTGAAAAGGTGGGGCGCAAAGTTACTGACCTAAGTCTTTGTAGAAGGATAAGGTGGCAGAACTGCCGGGCAACATCAAAAGATCCGTCCAGCAATCCTGCCAATACAAAATAACAGATTTTAAAAGAACATTAAGAACCAAAGCTTGAAAAAGGCAAACCGCTTGAAAATGTGGGGCGCAAAGTTACTGACCTAAGTCTTCGTTTGATAGAAGGATATGGTGGCAGAACTGCCGGGCAACTGAAACGCCCTCCTTTTTAGGAAAAAAGGAGGTAGTACCGTGAAAAGAAACAGAATTTTAAATCAAATAGGAGTAATTCTTGTAACCTGCCTTTTCATACTTTTATCTTCTCAAATAACTTATGCGGCTTGCACAGGATCGAGTCCAACATGGACAACCACGCCTGATTACACCTCGGTTGCCGCGTGTGTGGCTGGAGCAACAGCCCAGGACACTATCAATGTTTCAGCAGGCACAGGTTCAGCAACGTGGACATCAACTCTTGTAATTCCACAAGGAATTAATCTTATCGGGCCAGGTGCGGCAAACCTTACAATTACCGCTGGTGTGACACCGATAATCCAATATTCGCCAACTCCGGCAATAGGAGCCAATAACTACGCCTTACGGATTTCCGGTTTTACTTTCCTCACAGGAGCTTATGGCGGCATTGGTTTGTGCGGCTCTACAAAATCAGGTTCTAATTGTGCCAGTAGTAATTCAATGGGTGCAATAGCACAAACAAA
>CAVQCU010000161.1:0-6605 GCA_963710995.1 uncultured delta proteobacterium | reverse complement strand
TGAGGCCGAAGCAACCGATGATTTCACCCTTGATGATACCGGGAAGATATTTTTTCTTCTGCGCTTCGGTGCCGAACATTTTCAACGGCATGCCGAAAAAGACCGCTGGAGGCTCCGCAGGACAGAAATGTGGAGGCGCATGCAGCGGCCACTTCTTCCCCCGCTATTGCCTGGCTGATTAAATCGAGATTCGTGCCGCCGTAGGCTTCATCGTGTCCCATGCCAAGATAGCCAATGCCGGCCAGCATTTTGATGTTCTCTTTAATCAACTTTTTAACTTCTTCATGCTCAGCTTCATCCAGTATCTGGGCGCGCGGCTCTATTTCTTTGGTGCAAAACTTTGAAAAATTTTCTTTTATTGATAATTGTTCCGGTGTCAAATCATAGTTCATAATATTATTCTCCTGTCTTATGTCTGGTTATCCTGTATCCGGGCACGAAATTAGAAGTAGCTCAGGATACGGGATATGATAAACCGCTGCATTTCAGATGTCCCGCCGCCAATCTGCCCCAGCTTCGCATCCCTGAGGAATCGCTCGATGGGATATTCATGAATGTAGCCGTAACCGCCGAATATCTGGACCGCTTCGCTTGCGGCCTTCATGCCCCAGTCGCCCACGATCGCTTTCGCTATGGAGGTGTGCATATGGTTGAGAGGTTTGCCTGAATCCTTATCATGAGCAACGCGGTAAACGGTCATTTTCGCGGCCTCTTGTATAATCTTGAGGTCCGCCAGTTTGTGCTGTATCGCCTGGAATGAGTTGATCGGCTTGCCGAACTGCACCCGATCCTGAGAGTACTTGGTGCACGTCTCGATGGCAAATTGCATACCGCCGACGAAGGGAGACAAAAGAGCGCTCCTGTCCCAGGAGAGAGTTTCGACAGTGTATTCAAATCCCTTGCCGACCTCGCCCAGCAGATTTTCCTCCGGTACTTCGCAGTTGTCCAGAATCACCTCTGAGGTGGCGGAAGCACGCACGCCCATCTTGTGGAATGGCGCACTAGTCGAAAAACCGGGGAAATCCTTCTCGATAATGAAGGCAGTGATCCCATTGTGCTTCAGTTTTTTATCAATCGTGGCATACACGACACAGACATTGCATACCGGCGCGTTGGTAATGAATGTCTTCGTACCGTTTAGAATCCACTTGTCGCCCTTTTTAACTGCCGATGTAGTTATCGACGCTGCATCGGAACCGGAACCAGGTTCTGTTAGTCCCATGCATCCGATCCACTCGCCCGATGCTAGTTTGGGTATATACTTTTTGAGTTGCGCCGGTGTTGCATGTTTGTATATGGTATCCATGCAAAGATACGTGTGTGCTCCCAGTGCCAGCAGATGCCCCTGGTCGACGCCGGCATGTCCAAGAGCTTCGCCGGATAGACAACAGGTTACGACATTGGCGCCGGATCCACCCAGTTCTTCCGGAAACGGCAGGCCAAGAAGTCCCATATCTCCGAGTTTCCGCCATACTTCCATCGAGAATTCAGCCTTAAGATCGGCCTCCTCGACAAGCGGTACAATTTCCTTTTTCGCGTATTTATACACTGAATCTCTAAACATCAATTGTTCTTCTATAAAACCAAATTCCATGAGTGCCTCCTTCAATGGATTATTTATCCTTTATTACTATGGAGAGAATCTGTTCTTTAATTTTCCCCGTGTACTCGCGGTAATCGAATGCCGCGTTATCAATTACATACTGGATGATGGTTCCCTGGATAAGGGATATGATGATGACGGACGTAAGTTTAACATCCAAGACCATGAATACACCCTTCGCCATCCCTTCCTTAAGAATTGACGAAATCTCGTCACGGTAGCTCTGGAAGAGCTTTATGTTCGCCTGACGGATCCGGTTATTATGATTCATCTGCGCCCAGAAATCGATGAGGACGTGAAAATAAGCTTTTTCCTTGTCCACCAGATCAAACGCCTGGTCGCAGAAGGCCAGCAGCTTGTCGCAAGGATCCGAAAGAACAGTGAGCGCCTTGTTGAGATAAAACTTGAGATTAGAGTTCATCTCCTTTAACAGAGTGAGAAGGAGATCTTCCTTGTTCTTGAAATAATAATGTACCAGACCTGTTGACAGACCGGCTTCCTTGGCGATATCCCGTATTGTGAAGTCATAGTATCCCTTCTGCCCGACGACCTTGTACGCCGCTTTGGTCAACTGAGCCCGCCTCAAATTCAGTATATCACTTTTGCGTTTTTCAACCATTGCTAAGTCAACTCTCCATTTGTTGGACAACCAGCCCGAATTCCGGCCCGGGCGAAAATGTCATCATGGTCACGCCATTGCACGTCGGGCACCCATCGGTCATGCGATCCTAATGCGTATTCCGACTGGTACTGTTGTTCTTCGTAAGGCCGCGTCCCGCCCATAATAACTGTTGTTCCAACGATTCGCTCCGTCCGGTAGGGATCAATAATGATAAATCCGATATCATCATACTCGAATCTACCGCTGTTCTCTTGCAATATCCCGGAAATCATTTCACAGATGCTGTCCACAGAATACCGCGCAAAAACATCACTTGCGCCACCGAGGAGAGACCGGCGCATGCAGAACTTCCATACGTCATCGAACCCGTCCGTCGAAATGAGCACCCTGATGTCGCGGTCCGCCGCTTGATATTGAGTCACATCCACGATATCCTTACTTCTTCCCGCAAAATTCATGTCGCGTCCTGTCTGCTGAATTATTGAACCGGTAACGCAGTTCATTAGAGTTACAACGCTGTCACCACCGTGCGAAATTATCAGGCAGACGCCTTCCTCTTCGGGTTTGATGGCCACACAGCTGAAGGTCGTCTTGTGCTGGTACTTCTGTTCGGAGTATATCTCCGTGTTAATCAGATCCCTCCAGCCCGAAACTGTGTCCGGCGCGCCTGATTGCGCAAGGCTTTCCGACAGTCGATTTAAAAGATCACTAGACGCCCAGGGAAAGCGTTCCGAGCCGTCAGCCACGGCGAACACCAGATGCTCAAAGTCAAAATAAAGGCAATCGCCGTTGCCGTAGCCGCTTCGAATTTTATCTGTTCCGGTACTGATTCCACCGCACAACGCCCCCGGCAATTTCAATATCCGCTTTGATGGATTTATCTCAACCGTCGGAGACTCCTTAATTGTAATCAATCTATTACTTTAAAATACTCTATGTCCCGGGTACTTCCCTTACGCTCCTTTGCAAACACAGCTTCCACCCGAGCGCCGATTTTGACCTTGCTCTCATCGTCTAGATTGATATAGTGTTGCATCAGGGTGTCCGCACCGTCGAGCTTAATGAACCCATACCCATAGGGGACGGGTTTCTGATGCCCGGTTTCCGGATCAATGAAGGCGAAGCGCAGAATGGTAAACGTGCCAATCACACCCTTGGGTCCGACTTCGACCCATTCGTTCATCTCGACAAAACACTTGCCGCAAACTCCACGAGGCGGGATGTAGACTTTGCCGCACTTGGGGCATTTCAATCCCATGATGCGCTTATTGTCACGGAGTTCGGTAAAATACTTACTGCCGTGCATCCCCACAGCATATTTAAAAGGTTGTGCCGCTTCACCGGATTCGATAATCAATTGTTCCTTTTCAGCCATGATCTTACCTCTCAATTAGGTTTTTTCTTCCCGTGCAGAAGCATGTCAGTCCACATGCAGCCCCCGAAACCGGTGCTGACGGCGAAATTGACATCTAGTACTTGACGCGCGTCCGCCTTACCCATAACCTGCATCGCCGCCTCTGCACAGCGAATGAGCCCCGTCGCACCGATGGGATTGCAGGCGATCACCCCCCCGGAGGGATTGATCGGAAGTTCTCCGCCCATATCGGTGTTGCCGTCTGCCACATACTGCGGCGCCTCGCCATAGCCGACAATGCCCATATCCTCGATCCAGATCAGCCCGGCAAAGGAATATGGCTGATACATTTCGATGACGTCAAGTTCTTTCCGCGGCTCTTTGATCCCCGCTTTCTTAAAGATCTCTTTTGCAACTCTCTCCATACTCGTCAGCCGACCCCAGTCACAATCACCGAGATAGGCATAGGAGTGACGCGCACCGGTTCCCCAGAGCCAGTCTGGGTTCGGACATATTTTCTCAGCAATATCCTCGCTCGCCATAATGACCGCACAGGCGCCATCAGTTCGGGGACAGACATCGAGGAGGTGGATGGGATCAGCCAGCATCGGAGAGGCTAGTACATCTTCCAGCGATATTTCTTTCCTGAGCTGCGCATGAGGATTGTTCATTGCATGCTTCCGATCACGAACAGAAACACGGGCAGCATCTCTGTCAGAGGCGCCATAGCGCGCCATATAGGCCTGCGCCTCGGCCGCCAGTCCCGAAATCGCGCCGGCAAATACCTGACGGTCCCAGATGGGATCGAAAGCCGTCGTAATGGCGCCTGTGGTATCGGACTCGGAGTTTTTCTCCCACCCGATGATCAGAACTTTTTCGAACATGCCGGAACCAACCATGTGATAGCCCCCAACTGCCAATGAAGCACCCGTCGTACCGCCGGTGGTTATTTTGATGACCGGCTTCATCACACCACCGGAACCATCAACGCTCCAGCAGTCAACATAGTTGATGCCTTCAAAATGATCCATATTCCCGATGAGAATGGCGTTAATATCCTTCATCGTCAGGTTGGCATCTGCCAAGGCGCGCTGAACAGCCTCGTTGATGAGCTCCTGACCATTAACATCCGGGCGATGGCTCTTGTGGAACGTCTGCCCCGTCCCTACGATTGCTACTCGTTTCGCCATAGTTATTCCTCCTATCTTTCCTTGTCCAAAATCCAGACGCAGTGTGACTGACCGCAGAGACCATTGACGCCATGGGCTAGGCCGGTCTTTGCTTTCTTGACCTGATGCTCCCCGGCATCGCCGCGCAGCTGCATGACAACCTCGGCAATTCGGTAAAGGCCGGCCGCAATCACGGGGTGACCTGCCAAAAGCCCGCCCGACGGATTCACGGGCAACGGTCCGTCCATGTTGAATTTACCCGCTTCAAGGAGCTTGGCCGCCTTTCCATAGTCTGCTAGTCCCATCTCTTCGAGCCAGAGCAGTTCCTGATAGGTAAAGGCGTCATAAAGCTCAACGATATCGATTTCTTTCTTCGGGTCTTTGATTCCGGCTATTTTGTACGCGTTATTTGCGGCCTCGGCCAATGCATTGCTCCGGGCTAAATCACGATCGCCAAAGAAAAAACTGTCCGTGCAAAAAGACAACCCTCTGATCCATACCGGTTTCTGCTTGAACTTTGTTGCCACAGATTCGTGAGAGATAATCACGGCACAACACCCATCCGACACTGGCGAGCAATCGAGCTTGTGGAGGGGGTCTGCGATCATTTCGGACTTTATGACGTCAGAGACGGTGATGTTCATCGGTAACTGCGCCAGCGGATTCTTGAAGGCGTTTCCATGGTTTTTCACCGAGACCATCGCCATATCTTCCGGCCCCAACCCGGTACGGTTCATATAGGCATTGGCCTGCATCGCACAGGCCGTGATCATATCCATGCCAAGTTCCCTGTTGTAAATGGGGTCGAAGGACGCATTTGTGATCAGGCTGGAGACGCACTGCGACCCCTTGGAATGACCCGTTACCAGAGTCGTTTTGTAGGAGCCCGACAGCGCTCGCGTATAGCCATAGAAGGCACCGTACGTCCCATCGCCTTCCACGCAGGAAACATTCTTATCCGCCGCGCCGCTGGCATCTCCGACAGCCATGCAGGAAATAGTCCGGCCGTCCCAGAAATCGCTGGAGGTGGTCACTACATTGTCTATATCATCAATGGTCATGCCGGCATCGGCCAGAGCCTTGTTGACGGCTTCCCACGCCATGTCGGCAAACGTCTCCCTGACTTTGCTCTTTTCAACTTTTGTCATTCCGACACCAATTATTGCTGCTCTATCCATATCTCGGGCTCCTTACTTATTTTACAGGTTTGAAATGCGAGATGTCGCGGATGGTACCCTTCCGCGTCACCGAAAATACTGCTGTCACACGCATGCCGATGGTTACGTCTTCCGGCTTTACTTCGGAAAGATAATGCAGAATGGCGGTATCCGCGCCATCGAGCTTTATCAGACACCATATGACCGGAACCTTCCTGTCCTGGGGAATAGCAGCTAACTGACGCCGCGCCACCGAAAAGGTAAGCACCGTCCCTTCGTCTGATATGTTCACCCACTCCGCGTTCTCGGTGAAGCATAAGGGGCAAACTTTCCGCGGAGGCAGGAAAACCTTCCCGCACGCACCGCATTTCGTTGCTGTTATTTTCTTTTCGTCCCGCAGCGCTACAAAAAACCTGGTGGCTATGTCGCCGGCCCACCATGAATAGGGGACGTTGATCTTGCTTTGGTAAATCATCGGTTCAATGCCTTTGAATTGATCGGACATGATTGTTCTCCTATGTGTTTTTACATCACCCATAGGACCAAGGGTGAGGATATATACTAACCTATCTTCCTATAATATACCGGTGCGGATCAACCTCATCACGGAGAATCCGCAGTTCGTCCGCATGGGGTGGATCGGTATCGGTGATCTTGTCGGCCCAGAAGAGTTCGAAGCCGCAGTTGTTGGCCGTTGGTG
>CAVQCU010000160.1:0-10057 GCA_963710995.1 uncultured delta proteobacterium | reverse complement strand
ATTTTGTTAGATCGTCTGGCGAACTGCTCGTGTTTGGTTAAAGATCGGGGCGGGTTTAGCAAACGGAAAAAAGAAGTAGGCAAAAAAAAGTATTTTTAGTAACAGTAGAAACACAAGAGACCAGTTTGCTGGTAGACATGGAGAAAACGAATGCCCGAATTGCCCGAAGTGGAAACCCTGAGCCGCCAACTGCAAGAAAAGATTTGCGGCGGTAAAATATTAGCTACCGAAGTTTACGACGATAAACTGGATGGCATCAAAAATCTTAAAGGAAGAATAATCACGGCGGTTGAGCGCAAGGGCAAAACAGTAGCCATTCTTCTTGATGACGGGAATTGCGTGTTAATCCATCTGCGCATGACAGGAAGGCTTTTTTGGCAGAAGGATTCAGCAAGGCCGAAACATAGCCGTTGGAGAATGACATTTGCCGATGGCAATGTCTTTCTCATTGATCCACGCCGTTTTGGCACGATCAGGATATTAAAGAAATCGGAAGGCGACCCCGATAAAGATATTTTTAAAGAATTTGATCTTAAGGCTTTCCTGAAAAACCATGGAAGCCGCAGGACAAAAGTTAAATCACTGATTATGGATCAAAGAGCCGTCGCGGGTGTAGGCAACATTTACGCGTGTGAGATTTTACACCGAACCGGTATTCATCCCGAACGAATAGCGGCGACATTAACGAAAGATGACTGGAAAAAAGTATTTCGTCAGGCCAAAGTCGTGTTGAAGACAGCGATTAAAAAAAGAGGCACATCTATTTCCGATTGGCGCGATTTGTATGGCTGTAAAGGCGAAAACCAGCACGAGTTAAAAGCCTATGGGCGGGAAGGGAAGAGCTGTTCAATTTGCGGCGGTACAATTTCCAGGATAAAGCAAAACGGACGCAGTACATTTTTTTGTCCCGATTGCCAGAAGTAATATGTTCCGACCTATACTTGACCCGATAGATAGTGTCCAATCAAGATGTGCCTTGACAATTGTTACACCTATAAAGGTTCAGTGTTAAGCAGTCATTAGAATTAAGGATTACGGTTTGAAAGAGAGGTTCCATACGGTAGAAGGTCTTTCTTGTTTTGCTTATTCTCATACAATAATTTGTCTACTTACCGATCATCACTAAGCCCGCTTTTTCTCCAGAATCATCTCCATCAAGGCGTCGATTCGGGTTTGAAACTGGGCCATTGAGAACTTCTCGCCATCCATATGGTCGCCGTCGAACATGACGCTGGGCACGGAGAGTTCCTCGGCAAGGACCCGCCCGATGTCCATCTGCCCCATCGAGATGGGCCTGCAGCTCCGATTAGAATGGAGAATGGCCCCGTCGATCTTATAGTCCCGGATGGCCCTGGTGATCAGTTCAATCCGCTTGTTCAGCGACACGCAGGAGACCAGCGGATAGGAGACGAGGGACTTGTAGGCAATGCTCTCCAGCGGCTCATCCGGATTTAGTCTCAGCGACCAAGCGGAGGTATACGTTTCCGCCACCACCACGGCATCCCACTTCTCGAAGTAGTTGAAGAGATGCATGTTGTACCAGAGCGGAATGTTGTCCCAGAAAAGCCGTATCTTCTCATGAGGGATCACACCCTCCCCCCGGGCCACCTTCTCCTTGACCTCACGCAAGACATCTTTCAAAAAATTCACGGCGATTTCGGTTCCGTGCCGGGTCACCATCACAAACATGATGCCGATCTCCGCGGCGGAAAACGGGGAGGGAACCGTCGACCGCGTTGCCATGATCTCGTCCCAGAGCCGGCACGCCTCATTCGTATGGATGACGGCCTGCCGCAGTTTATCGATATCGAATTTCAAACCGGTCTCATCCTCCAGGAAACGGATCAGCCGCTTGATCTGGGCCACCCCATACGCGATATGACGTTTTTCGATCTTCTCCATGGCTACCTGTGGAAGGTCGGCTCGGAAAACCGGGACTTTGAAGTGATCGCACATCACCTGGAAGGCCTTCATGGTGGGGATGCAGCCGGCCCCGAAGGAGATGAGGAAGTCGGGTGCGGGAAGGCCGTTAAGCGGCTGGTTCTCCTCGTTGATTCCGTCCAGTGCATAGCCCACGTTGTTCCGGAAATAGCCGCAGAGATCCCCCGAAAAACCCCTTTTGGCCGCATATTCGAAGTTCTTTCGGTTGGTGCCGATGGCGGCGCAGAGGGGCGCCCAGTTTTCCGGGAAGACCGGGGTGATTCCCAGGGCGCAGAAAAGCTCGATCAGGCCGTTCATCGGCGGGATCCAGATCACGGGGCGTCCTTCGGCCTTGGCCCTGTGCCCCTCCGCGTAAAAATCGGTGATGATCTGCCTGAGGGTCGTGTTCGCCTGGAGCCGCTTCCGGGTTTTCTTCTCTTCCATTACCGAGCCTCCAGCATTTCAAAAAAACCTTCCAGCCGTGTCTGCATCTGTCCGCTAAGCCCTTCCGCTTCCAATTCCAGTTGTATCTGGGGTATCCCTTTTTCTATTAATACATTTTTCAGGAATGGATGATCCGCCAAATGAGGTTCGCAGAACTTCTGGTGTATGAAGATAACGGCATTCACATCAAAGGCGGAGATCGTCTTTAGAATATAGTCCTTCCTCCCGGGGAAATCGGCCCTCGAACCGCAGGGTGGGCGATCGAGATAATATTGGACAAGCGCCGATAGAGGATCTTTCCGCTGCGGAATCCTCTTACGCACCAGTCGATATCCCAGACAAGTGTCATCCGCAACGATGTCTCCCCCGAGATCTTCAATTCGTCCAAGTATATCCTGATCGGAAACGACGCTTCCAGATATCATAATACGATGCCTCGCACCTTTTCTAGGGCTAGTCCGGATATTCGACAAATATCTATCGTAAAAGGGAACAACCGTTTCTATAGGCAACACCTGTAGTGCCAGGTTCATGTTGTACAGATCAATATAGCGGACTAACGAACCGTTTATGTTTGCCTGATAGATTGCACTTATGCGCTCTCGGGCAGCATCATAGAGCCTGATAGACTCTTGAATCTTCTCGGCCGAGAACTGTTTTCCTGTAAAATCTTCAAGTGCGGTGATCAGAGCCGTGAATTCCGCTCTGCAGTATACGACGGCATCATCCGTGTTCATATAGGGGGGGCTCAGCAGGAAGGAAAAAGCAGGCTTCAAATTGCGACACCAGATATTGAACAACCCGCACGTTGAATCACAGGTGTAAGAGTGGATCAATCCATCCAGAAAATCATAGTAGCCGGCCAGACCCATAGCCATGATATTCCGCGCCGGGGGGCAGATAAAAGTCGGTAACAGCTCGTTTGCCCTTTCATTGTTAGTGTCTTCTCCCCAAAGCCTGACCGGCAGGATATCGAAGGCATGCAGAATCTCGACGGGAACATAAGAACATAGCGTGCCAAATACAAGACGACCGTTTTTCTCTTTCGTCTCCTGCGCTATTTCCTTATGACGGTGAACCAGATCTTTTAATTCCTGGTTCATGTTCCTCCTTCTTTGAGATGATATTTCTGAAGCCATACTATAGTGCACTTTTCCACAGGGCGTTCTTGTTGATCTTACCCACGGCGGTGATTGGCAATTACTTCCTGATGTTAATATACTTAGATACTTCGTCATGAAGTATAAGAAACGCGTACTTGTGTGTCAAGGGAATTTCGATCAAAAAATGTAGGTTACAGGCAAAATGTTTTATTGATTTTATTTTGAAATATTACATCGAAGGGGAAAATTAGAAAATAATATTACAGGAAGTTATCGATAATCTTAACACTCACTGTCAGGTCAAGTTCAGTTCAGGGTAAATATATGAGTGAAAATTATTAATTATTTATTGAATTGTAATCTTCTATGAGCCATTGGCGGATTTTACTTTTCGGAGGCACTTCGCCCACCGAGAAGACTTTATTATTTATTACCAGGGCCGGAGAGCCTAACAATCCATAATGCGCTAATTCTTTTAAGTCAGTAATGTTGTGCAAATTAGCGGCAATTTTCATTTCCGATAATAAATCACGGACATCATCCTCCAACTGACTGCAACGTGCGCAACTCATACCCAAAACTGCTATGTTCAGTCCGTGGCTGGGTTCCTCAGCAATGAGTAAACCTTGTGCAATCTTAAATTCGCGTAAAAGCGCGTGCCCGTAAGCGTCTTGTGCTGCGGGAGGCACGTAATTATTGAGAGCAATTTCACTGAGCAAAATATTTTTAATGTCTTTGTCGTTCTTTCCTCGATGTGTTTCAGCGATTTTTTTTATTATATCTTCCAAGCCAACGATGCCGACCAAATGGTCGTTAATCATAATTTGTTTGATTTCATCTTTAGCCATAGTGCTTCCCGGGATTTTTTATCGGTTACATCTATTAGTGCAAAACGATTTTGTACAAGGAGAAAAATTGATTTGTGTTAATAGCGAGTAAATAATCCGGGAATTATATTAAAACAATGTTTCATTTTTATCTTGACAATTGAAACAACGTTTCATATTCTGCTTGCAAGTAAAACATGAAAAATAAGGATATTATGATCACAGAAAAACCCGTAATCCCTGAAAAATTAAAAGAACGCCTGTATCCGGTGGTGTTGCGACAATTTTCCATGAAAGATTTCCACGCGGTCAATATACGCGATATATCAAAAAAAAGTGGAATCAGCACAGGGACTATATACAAATATTTTTCATCAAAGGAAGATCTTCTTTTTTCCATCATTGATGAAAAATTGCATGATCTGGCATCATTATTGAGAATGCATCTTGCGGGAACCGAGGATATACGCGAGATGATCAGAAAAATGTTCTGGGTAACGATGAATTTCTTCGACGACAATCCTGCTCTTGCCGTTACGGCTTATATAACGGTTCCGTTGAAAAGCTTTATGGCGAATAAGACTTATAGAAGAGAAACAGAAATAGACATATGGAACGGGATAATCGAAAAGGCAAAAAAGAAAGGTGCGGTTATATCAGATATTGAAAATCATTATTTTGTTGACCTTTATGTAATGATCACGACCAGACACATACAGAATTGGTATGTCCATGGAATGAAATGGAAACTAGCAGAAACGATAGACAATTTCTTTGATTTTTTCTGGAAAGTGGTCGCGCCTCTGGTTGAAAAGAAATCGCGATAATATTTTTATTTCGTAAACGGTAAAAGTTTAATGATTCAGGAAATGTTTGTTATGAATTAAGTGGAACATCATCTTGTTCATGTCTAAGTATATGATATAATACGTATAAAATTATTAGGTTTGAAATTAAAAAAGTAGCAGTTATATAGAGGATAAAAATGGAAAAATTAGAAATTATTGAAAAAGCAAAATCTCAAAAGCGAAAAGCATTAACAGAAGCAGAATCAAAGGAAGTTTTAAAAAAATACGGCATTCCGGTAGTAGAAGAAAAAGCCGTTAAAACCATAGAGGAAACATATATAGCAGCGAAAAAAATAGGTTATCCTGTTGTTTTAAAAGGATTAGGATCCCGCCTTACACATAAAACAGAAAAAGGTTTAGTTAAGCTCAACTTAAAAAATAAGGAAGATGTTCGCTCTGCGGTTCTATATATAAAGGAAGCAGCAGGAAGAGATTTAGAGGGTTTTTTAATCCAACCGATGTTGGAAGGCAAAAGAGAGTTTGTTGCCGGTCTTTTCCATGATGAACAATTTGGCGCTACAGTTATGTTCGGGTTAGGGGGAATTTTTACAGAAGCAATCGGGGATATTGTTTTTCGTCTTGCCCCTCTGGATGATAATGAAGCGCGAAAAATGATTGACGAGTTGCACGCACAGAAATTACTCGGCGCGTTTCGCGGGGAGAATGCCCCGGACAAAGATGCGCTGATTAAAACGCTTGTCGGTTTATCCCGGATAGGCATGGAAATACCTGATATAAAAGAAATAGATATTAATCCATTATTGGTTGATGCTAAGGGTAAGGTTACTGCTGTTGACGCTCTTGTAGTTTTAGGAAAAACAACAGATAAAAAAATATTTCCTTTACCGGTAGATCCAAAAAATATTGGGAAATTATTTTACCCAAAATCAATTGCTTTTGTGGGAGCTTCTGCAAAAATTGGCAAATGGGGAAATATGTTGTTCACTAATGTTGCTGCGGGGAAATATCAGGGGAAAATTTATCTGGTAAATCCTCAGGGCGGCAGATATTGCAGGTAAACAAGTTTCTAAATCTGTGACAGACATTCCTAATAAAATAGACCTTGCGGTTGTCACAGTTCCCGCAGAAAGAATTTTTGTCTCGAGCACCTGAATTTAAGAAAAAGAGGTATAAAGAATGTATTACTGATATCGTCCGGTTTTAGCTAGGTCGGAGCGGAAGGAAAAGGCGTTGGAACAGGAGTCTGGGAAAAAATGCACGAGCAGCAGGAGATATTAATTTTTGGTCCCAATACAATGGGCATATGCAATCCCTATACATCCTCTCATTGCATGGTTCCCATGTGCGGCGAAAAGCAGGGAGCACTGGTGTTTTAATGATGCAGTCGGGGTAATTAGGGAACACAATTGTCTTGGCTTTTGCCGCAAAAATAGATATTGGAACCGCGCATTCGGAGGTTCAGGTACTTAAGCAACCACAACAATTGAAGATGCGCTGGATGGATCTGAAGTTGATGATTGACAAACACAGTTGTATTGTACATTGAAAAAGCATAAAAAATGGCCAGATATTTTTTAAGTCGGCGAAACGAGTCGGCAAAAAGAAGCCTGTTATTGTCTTAAAGGGAGGCCGTACATCCGCAGGCGCCAATGCAGCTGGTGCAGCCGACACCCAGCAATGGCTTCGTATATAAAAGTATTCACGGCCCAGTCTGCCCGGCAAGCAGGTATCGTACAGGCTGAAAATCCCATGGACTTACTGGATCTTTCTGCGGGATCTCTCCTTCGTTACCGTTCCCCAAAGGGAATAATAGTCGGTCTTTCGACTTTAGGAGGAGGAAGCGGAGTTGTAGCATCCGATTTATGCATGGAAAATGGTTCTGGAGAGGACCCATACCAAAAATCCCTATGGATATGATTTAATTAATAGATTATTACCGCCTTCTGGGAGCCATACGTCAATCCAATAGATGTTGTAGGGGATATGAAGACAGAAATATATATGAAAATTCTCGGAGTAACTGATTGATGGTTATATGTGATGCCATAATCCACATGGGGATTATCGGAAGAGAGATTTATGATTAAATCGACTTTGGAATCAAGTGTTGCTGTGGATAATAGATATAATTGGAAATTTGTGGAAGTATTCTGTGCTTCGTCTCGAAAATATTGAAAAAACAGACAATCGAGCAGGCCGTGCAATTAATGTAAAATATAAGAAACGAATAGAGGAAACCGATTTGCTCAATGATGATAAAACACTCAACAATAAACTGATGTAAACGGACGACAATATAAACCGGAGTAAACTTTATTACTCCGGAACCAGCGGTTAAAGCACTGGCCAAAATGTATAAATATGCCGAGTGGCTGAAGGGTTTATGTTTCACTGAACATTTTCATCTCTCTTTGATGTGGGCGTAAGCGATCAAGCTTATAACCATAGGAGTTATGTGCCTCGTTAATGCAATCGTCTTGGATAGATACCCACGCACTTGCTAAGCCGACAAAATAGGTGAGGAAGAGGGGTAAAAAGATGGCGTTATTGTCGGGCATGATGAAAGAAAATATGTCATTTGCGATTACGGAGTGTCATCGGATAATTTCCGGTTTCAAAGCGAATATAATATTGAGCCGACGGCTAAGCCAATAAAGATAACGTTTGATTGGAAGTGAAATAAAATCAGATTTTCAAGGAGGGTAATATGTCGGAAATCAGATTGTATGGAAGAGTAGCAATTGTGACCGGAGCTGGAGCTGGTTTAGGTCGTTCTGATGCGCTGGAATTTGCCAAAAGAGGCGCCAAGGCAGCAGTCAATGATCTGGGCGGTTCCCGTGATGGTTCCGGCGCCAGCCATAGCGCTGCCGATGTAGTTGTCGATGAAATCAAGGCACTGGGCGGCCAGGTCGTTGCCAATGATGATTCAGTGGCAACAGTCGCCTGGCGGCAGAAGGTATCGTCAAGACAGCCGTTCTACGCTTTCGGCAAGGTCGATATCCTGATCAACAATGCTGTGATTCTTCCGCGATAAAAGTTTTTCCAAGATGACGGAAGACGAGTGGACCTGCGAACAGCGTTCATCTCCGTGGCGCTTACACCGTGAAACGAAGCGGCTTTTAACGTGATGCGCGAGAACCAGTATGGCTGCATCGTCTGCACTACTTCCGGTGCTGGTTTATGGGGCTCCGGAGAAAGCCAACTACAGCGCTGCCAAACACGGGCTGCTGGGCTTATGAACGTCCTGAATATCGAGGTGCCAAATACAACATCAAGACCAAGCACCATTGCCCCGGTCGCCGCCTCCCGCTTGACTGAGGACGTGCTGCCGCCGGACCTGTCTCAAGAACTTGAAACCTGGATTATACTCTGTCCATAGTCCTTTTCCTTGCTTCCGAGGCCAATCAGGATTCCGGCAACTCACCTTCAATCGCGGAGTGGTGGTATAGCGGCACGGGCAGTTGTTTGCGCGAAGGGAAGTCACCATCGGCGACGGCAAACGTCCAATCAAACTGGAATAGATCGAATTATAACTGGAATATCATCAAAAGGGTCTGGACGGGGCGAAACCGCTTGGCAGCGTAGCCGAGTTTCGAGATATGATACTGTCTGCTTCTCAAATAAGAAAATCTTTTGGGTGTAATTCAGAACCTCCTGAGGGAAATGTTCGATGGTATCGTAAAAAACGGAAAATTCCCGTTGAATCATCACGATCGCAGGCGAATAGCCAGACGAATTCCGGGGAGAAATATTGAAATAATGACATTTTCTATTACTTTAGTTTCTGGAAAAAGTAGGCACAAATATAAGAAAATTGTCGCTGAAAAAAGAGATAAAGAATAATTAATGATGCATATATTTGACCTTCATCCGTCAGGCTAAAAAATAATATTAAAGTTGTTTTATATTTATGAAAGAATGTTTTAGACGATAGGGAATATTATTCGTCGTTGTCATGGAATCGATAAAAAAGCAACGACAGCTGCTGCTTCAGCTAAAAAAACTAAAAAAATGGAGGAAAAAAATGAGAAAGGCTCGCAACGTCATCGGTGTCGGTACGACAAAATCTACGTCGCCCAAAGCCCAGAGGCCTTACACGGAAATGGGCAAGGAGGCGCTTTTGATGTTTTCAAGGATGCCGGGGTTGATTACAAAGAAATTCACATGCTTATGTGGGATGGACTTGATGCTGATATAGCTGTGCGGGACACAGAGTGTTTGTATGAAGCAGTGTATTAACTCCGGAATTCCGATCTCTCAACGTGAACAATAAAACTCCTGTTCTACGGGGATCGATAGCGCCCTTTTCCTTGCCCCGTCAGGTGGTTGCCTCCGGGTTGGTTGAGCGGCGTCCTGCAACTCCTGGTTTCGAGCAGATGACCCCCAGCGCTCGGGGATGAACTTCAGCGACGGCCCAGTCCCCATGCACACATTTTTGAAAAAGCCGTCCGAAGTTATCTCGTCCGTGGAGGGCGTCGCGACGGCATCGATGGTCTTCGGCGGCGCCGGCGTTGAGCATCAAGATAATCCCGGCACCAAGAATGAAACCTTTGCCAAGATCGCCGTCAAGGCGAGCAAAGCATGCGGAGCACAATGAGCGAGCTATCTTCAGGTACTCTGTTACACTCGAGGAAGCGTTGGCTTCGCTGCGACAGGCCCCGCCGCGGACCCGTTTACAGTGCTGTCCGCCGACATGCGGTGTGGCTGCAGCACTAGTTCGTTCAGACGAATTTGCCAAGAAACACAACATCAGCAAACCGGTGTATATCGCTGCCCAATCAATGTATACCGACTTTGCCAGTTCCTTTGAGAGCAGAAGCCCCATGAGTATAGTCGGCTATGATATGACTGCTGCGGCCGCGAAAGAGGTCTATGAAAATTCAGGCATCGGCCCCAACGAAGTGGATGTGGTCGAACTGCACGATTGTTTCACCTGCAATGAGCTAATCACCTA
>CAVQCU010000159.1:0-62898 GCA_963710995.1 uncultured delta proteobacterium | reverse complement strand
ATATATAGCCTCAGGTCTGCTGCATGCTCTCGCGCGCGCGGCGAACCGGGCGCGAACACCTCTTGTACATGCAGGCAAAATCGTCCGAACAATACGCGACGAATGAAGAACAGGACTACGTATTGCTAGATGCAAGGCGCGCAAAAAACCGAACCGCGAGGCGTATAACCTAAAGGTCACACATATAGATATACATTGAGCGGTGCTGGTTGCAGCGCAACACAGCATATGAGCGTTTTTCAACAGCCCTTCTTAGCCTGTTTTTTCAATTTATACAGCGCAGAAATTTTTCCCTGCGCGCAGGGAGGGATCCTGACGATAGTATTCTTTAAGAACACGATAAAGATCAGGGGCGTTTTTTATCATTAATAAAGGTTGATCAAAGAACTGCTCGGTAGCCACAGCGAAGAACTCAGCTTCATTGGTCGCACCGTAGGCATTGAGAAAAGATTTCCTGCCATGTTCGGCGTCATGCTTGAGGCGCAGATATTCACGGGAACATGTCTGTACCCAGTCACTGTATTCAGCTCTGTCCCGCAGAGGAGGTGTGCCGTCAGCGGCGCCGTCCAGCATATCGAGCTTGTGGGCAAATTCATGATAGACAACGTTATGACCCCTTTCAGGATGGCGGCCTCCATGCAGCGCCGCGTCCCAAATGATAATGACAGGGCCCTGCTGAAAGACTTGCCCGATAATGGGATGGGAAGATTCTATGGGCGCAAGAGCAGTTTCAAAAAAACCGAGTTTACGCTGTGGTGGAAACACGGTGGATGGATAAACTATGATTGTTTCGACATTCTGATAGTAATTGTGAGGCAGGCCAAGAAGAAGGAGGCACGCCTGAGCAGAGATGGTAACGCGGATTTCGTCGGTAAGTTCCAGCCCGCCGCATCCTTCCCAATCCTTTTCGGCAACAAAGACCTGGATAAGCTCACGCAGATGAGTGCGTTCAGCATCGTCCAGCATGCAGTAATGGGCAACATTACTGTGCAGGATATCTTCCCAGGCGGGAGGAAATGGCTCCTGTATGAGTTTTTTCCGGCGCCTATTGGCAAACCAGCTAAACATCGGGATTCCTTCTATTGATTAATTTCGTTCCATGAATTCCACAAAGGATTCCAGATCTAATTCCGGAGATATCCATGGTATAATATCATTCTATTGCCATCAAGCCCTCACAATGAGTACATGAATAGTTTTATCATTGTGGATAACCCCATAGGAAACACTACCCAGGACTGTGGCGGATAAGGCACTCCTTCCATGAGAGCCCATAACAATAAGATCGGCCCTGGACCTCTTAGCCTCTTTTACAATTTCGTTCACAGGATGCCCCGTCTTTATAGAAATCGTCGCTGTGACGCCGTTTTTATCGCACAGTTTTTTTATTTCTCCGATAAACCCTTCGGCAGCCTCTTTCAGATAATCGTCAATAGGCTCTACGATGTGTCTTGGCGTTTCCGCTGCGGAAACTGTCTGGGCTATTAGTGAGCGCTGATCAATAACGCTCAGGATAATAATTGAGGCTTTCAACTGTTTGGCGAGGTCAACCGCATACGCGGCTGCTTTTTTAGCTGTTTTTGATCCGTCTGATGGCACAAGAATTTTTGAAATCATACAATCTCCTTTAATCATCAAAAAATTGGGTTAAGCAATATGCTCTCGTTAATGAGAACTTCCTTTTACAGCCCCTTATTTTTAAGGGGCTTAGGCTCTTTGAATTTATTTGCACTCTTATAAAAAAGTTTTAAATTGATTGTTAACCGATTGACAATGCCTTGTTCAAAGATATTTCTTTATGGCCCTAATTAGTTGAAAAGTCAAGAATGTGTTTTATTGATAAACGCTTGAAATCATTTTTATCTTAGGAGATTAATTTTCTGAGGAAAGATTGTATGGTGTATCTCGCCATAATCCCCACATAGTGGGGCGCGCGTGAAAGCCAGGCACCGAAAATAAAGACTACACAGGAAAGAGCGTAGGTTGTCGGGCAGCCGATGACGGCTATCAGCGGTTCCTTAAACCAGACGGCCAAAACGCTCAGAGCTGCCATTGCAGGCCAACCGATGAGAAAACTCAAAACCATCAAGATCAATCCTATGATCAACCGCGGCGTCATACGCTTCTTGAATTCACTGATATCCGCCGGATGATCAAGCATCTCTTTGACATATTTCTTCCCTGCAAGATATTGGGCAATTTTTCTTCGAATCATAAAACCTTATCCTGTGGAGCCCCATCCGGCAGAAGCCGGAGGCTCCCTATAATAACGCGACCTCTCGCGAATTACGACGCATTCCTCCCCTGGTTGGAGTTGAGGAATCCAAGTCGCGGGATGGAAACAAGCCGGTTGTTCTGAATCCACCGGCACGAACGATGACATACATGAGACATCCACTTTCTGCAACGGCTTTTCTGCTTACAGCCATTTCTTGACAGGAAATAATGTTCATATTATAGGGTTAGACAAGAGGTTAGGCGATTGATTGAGAATAATGTGACAAGAGAAACTAACGGTTGGGATTTTTTTGATCGTTTATACTGCGTTTCTCTGCAAGAACGTGAAGATCGTCGTGCGTCGGCGCTCAAAGAATTTTCCAAAGTAGGACTGGGTGATAGAGTTGATTTCGTGCTTGGTGAACACCATCCATCCGATATGGAGCAGGGAGTATATGAATCGCACATGATATGCCTGCGCAAAGGGTTGGAGGCAGGCGCGAAAAATATCGTTGTTTTTGAAGACGATGTAGAATTTGACCGCTTTGATCCAGAACGATTAAAAAGTTGCACTGAATTTTTGCGACAACATCCAGAATGGAAAGTTTTACTTCTTGGAGCTTTAATTCGCTCCAGCCGTAAAACTACTAATCCGTGCGTACAGAAAGTTCGTTACCAGAGTCTGACCCATGCCTACGCTTTAAATCGGCATTATGCGGAAACTTTAGCATATGAGCCCTGGCAGGGTATTATTAACGACACCCTCTTTCGGCCGCTGACTGATGATGTCTATGCAATTTATCCTATGTGCGCATTTCAAAAAAAATTTACCTCGGATAATTACAAGTATCCCAAACTTGTGCTAATCCGACACTTGTTAGGCGGGCTTAAGCGGATTCAAAAGGCAAACGAATTCTACCAGCGCTATAAAGTTGGTGTTATCGCCGCCCATGCTATGATTATTTTATCTCTTCTGATCATTTTCTTCGCCCGATAAATCTATCGTACCGATTTTCTTGAAAGTGGATACCAATGCTTTGCGGAAAGGATGTTATAAAAAAGTGCTTTGGGCAAAAGGCCGTAAAGATGCGACTCCGTTTCTTTCTGAGTATCATCTCTATTATCGCTTTCACCTGCTTAGTTTCAATACTGAGAAGTTGTCAAAATTGATGATTACTATTTGTAAATATGCTTTTTATATGGGATTGGTTTCTCTATTTTATGCAAGCTGATAACCTTTCTCCCGGAATAATATCAGGTAGGCATCTACGACAGCATCGTCATAAAGAATCCCCTTATTTTTCTCGATCTCTTCAAGAGCTGCCTCAATACCCAGGGCCGGACAATAGGGTCGATGGGAAGCCGTGGCCTCCATATATCTGCCACGACCATAATGCGGGATTCAAGGAAAATTTCATCCCCTTTCAGATTTCTTGGATAGCCGGATCCGTTCATCCGCTCATGGTGCTGGTAGACAATTTCCGCCAGCGACCAGGGATATTCCACATTCTTCAACATCTCATATCCGTTTAGTGAGTGTTGTTTAATCAGGGAATTTTCGATGTTTGTCAGTTTAGTAGGTTTTATCAGTATCTCCGAAGGAATCGTTATTTTCCCAATGTCATGGACGATACCTGCCATGTGGATTCCTTCAATTTTATCCTGATCTAATCCCATCTCCGTGGCAATAGCACTGGCCCGATTCGCAGACCGGGACTGGTGACCGGCCGTATAGGGATCTCTTGACTCCAAAGCATATACCAAGATCTGAATAGTCGTGCCGACCGCTCGCTTGAGGATTTCGAGGGTTTGTTCAAGTTTTTCCTCCGCCTCGCGTCGCTTTGTGGCGGTATACTGAACATGAGAAGCGAAGATGAGGAGAAAACACAGCACAATCAAACGCTGCCAAAAACCTCTGGTATCGATGCCTATAAGCATGGAAAAAAAGAGGAATCCGTGGAGGTAATGACCATGAGAATGGAGTCAACGATCCAGAAGACTGCGCCCAGTACCAAGCTAACCCAAAATATAGAAACGGAGAGGCTTCTCTGTTTGTTGATCTTTTCCTGCATCCGTTGCTCCTCGATCTTCGCCCCTTCTCTTGAAGTTTTATGAAAGGTGACGACAGCGCAAAGAATACATAGACTTACAGGGAATGGATGTCAAGGGAAAAGAGCTGAACGGTAGCGATGTGATGTCGTTTTTTGTTGCCGGAGTAATAATAGTACAACCATTCCTGATTTTTTTCCTATCGTATTATCCAAATATCACTCCCTACCTTTGTTTCCTTTTCGCGGATTTTCCGGATTGCCTTCCTGAAGTGCGCATAACGCCTCGCCGATTCGGCGATGAGAAGGACACCCAGAACAATAAAGACCAACCCGGCGCAAAAATAGAGCAGACCGCTCAGAAACTTCATGATAAAAAGACCGACTGACGTAAAGGCCAGACCTGTCTGCATATATGAATGCATGGTTCTCTCGCGCAAGAGGAGGGTTTGTTCCTCCATAAGGAGCAGTTTTATATCGTCGTTGTTCTCCGTATCACTCACCATCCTGTGAGATTTATTTGTGAGTTAGTTTTACTCTATCAGCGCATAGTGGGAAATGGCAAGTTGTAAGATGAATCGTCCGTTTTATTTGGCGTTCTTATTACCTGTAAAGAGTCGCCGGAGCTTGCTGTTATAATCGCTGCCATAGTAAGCTTTTAACCACCGCTTAATGGTGACCCCCGCGTATGTCTTAACAAACAGATTTCTCCATCTTCTTTTTATATCTCCCCAGGCATTAGCCAGAGGAACGGTGAAAATGGTATGCAGCGGCAGATCATCGTGCAGCACGTTTTTTGCCCTCTGTTTTTCTAACAAATTACGAATAAATCGCCGTACATAAAACACGACAAATTGAATGGGAAAGCCAATGGTGGCAATGTACACCCAGTTCAGCCAGTTGCCGTAATTTAATTTCCTGCTGATGAATCCTCCAAGGTACCTTTTTTTCATCAGTATTTTGGGCATGTTTTGCAGGTCATAGGCATCCAGCCCGTCCGGCCGGGGATCGTAACAAAGGAATAGGCCGTCATATTTATCCCAGCCTACCATCGAAAGAGGCAAGATACGGCCTTCGCTCTCCAGCCTCGCCCTAAGCTCGGAACCGGGCAGCGGAACGGCATTGAGTAGTTGGATAGTGTCTATCCCCGATTTTTTGAAAAACTTTTTAAAATATTTAGCTCGCTGCTTTATAGTGAAAAAAGCACTCTTCTGCCCATCATTGCGGGCGGGATAGCCAAAAATGAACATACCGTGCAAATAAAAATAGTTGGACAGTTTTTTAGAACGGGCAATCAACTTTTCCACTGTCACGCCTTTGCGCATCGTCCGCAATTCTTCGTTTATCGGACTTTCATAACCAATGGCCAGCGTGGTAACTCCAGCCCGGCGCATCGCCTCGAGCAGTTCGTCATTTTCCGCCGCCTCAGAACGCACTTGGACAATAATATCGATTTTTTTCCGGAATTTCCTTTTATAATCGCCAATCCCCTTGCACAGCGCAATCGCCTCGGCCGGATTTTGGGCAAAATTATCGTCGGTGAAAAAGAAATTCTTGTATCCCAGATCAGTGTATTTAATCACCTGCCGCAAGGCCGTTTCAACCGAAGTGGATTTATAATTTCCATATTGCCTATTGACTACGCAGAATTCGCAATTCCAATTGCAGCCCCGGCCTCTGTTGATAGGGACGGCACTCCATCTTTTTTTCAGGAATTTAACCAACGTCAAGTCAGTATCGACTAATACATTCAGATCGCGGATCGGCTGGCGCGCTCCGGTAAAGACATATGCACCGGTTTCGTCAAGAAAACTGATCCCCGTAACTTGCGCTAATCCGGTCCGGTTCAAAGCAACTTCGCCATTGTCCACCAGGACCGCCAGCAATTCTTTGATGGTCTCTTCCCCTTCACCATGGACGACAATATCAATGCCGGAATGAAGCGCTTCCTGTGGCAAAGCATCTACATGGCTGCCACCGGCAATGGTTATGGCACCAAACCCCTTGTATTGCCCGGCTATCGAAAACATGCGGGGTATCGAGTTACTCATGCCGCCATAGAATAGCGCCAGTTGCGCAGGTTGTCTGGTCTGTAAAAAGGAATGATCCGGCAGACCAATAAAATCTTGCGGCCCGTTATAATTGTTTTCATCAATCGCGTAAACTTCTTTGCAATGGAGATGATTATTGATCTGGCTGATGACGGACAAAATCCCCACCGGAGGCATTTTTATCTTGGCGTATATATTATGCTGTGAATGCTTAGGGTATTGGGGAATAATACCGATTATGGTCAATTCTTTTTTCATGATTAAATTTACTTCCTTGTTTATCATTAATCAGAAAACAATGCTTTGCAAATAATGCTGTTGTAGAAGATTTAATTCTTTCTTACAGATAAGTAAGCTATGAAATCAGAAATGTCAATGCACTTAATTGAAGTATGCTTTACGGTCCATTCTTACGCCCAGATAATTTTGTCCTGCAACAGATGATCCCAATTTCAGTAATAAATTACAGAAAACATCAGGCGTTTCGCCAATCCTATATCCTGCCGCCCATGTACATTGCGAATATCTACCTGAAAATTTATATTCATTGCGTTGTCCTTTCTTTTGGAAATGTTTTTTAGCATAATATGTTGTGTAGCTTTTGATAACTAATCTGTACCGCGATCATCCTTTTTATTATGTGTTTTGCGTGTCCCACGCCAGCGGAGGATATGGAATGATATTATAACACAGCCTCTTATCCGGAAAAAAGATACCAGGGCCAAGTGGTTTTGGGGTGAAGTTAATTTATCGTTTGCGGCGGCAGAGGTTTTTTGTTATTCCTTAATCATGAAACAGGAAATACTTTCCCTTAGTAAAAACGCGCGGCATTTGGGCATTGAACTAAACGAACAGCAGCTGGCTCAATTTGATATCTATAAAAATGAGCTTTTACAATGGAATGCCAAAACAAATTTAATTTCCGAAAACTCTTCGCAGGAAATTATCACGCGTCATTTTCTGGATTCGCTGACGGCACTGCAATTTATTCAAAAGCCCAATGCCCGAATTATTGATGTCGGCTGCGGTGCCGGTTTTCCCGGCCTTCCCTTAAAAATTGCGCTTCCCACTTTAGAGCTTTATCTTCTGGAGACCAATCGCAAAAAAGTTTCCTTTTTAAAACATATTATTCGTCTTTTGAATCTTTCGGCAGCGTTTGTTCTTCATGACCGCGTCGAAAACATTATTAAGACAGATACCTGGAAGAAAACATTTGATGTTTTAATTTCCCGCGCGGCCTTTAAATTATCCGAACTTCTGCCGCAAGGAGAATATTTTCTCGACCTTGGAGGCAAACTCATTGCCTTGAAAGGCCCCAATGTTGATGAGGAACTTGCGCAGTGCTCATCCGTCAAAAATCAATACAAAATATCTCAATTTATTCAGCATGATATAAACATTCCTTTTTGGGAAACACATCGTAAAATTATTATCGTGAAAAAGTAAAAAATCCTTCTAAAAAGAATTTTTTTATGTTAGTGCTAACAACAGTTCTTGCAAAAGAATTTATTTTTATACGCTCAATAAAATAATGAATAAAATTATATGTATAGCAAATCAAAAAGGTGGTGTTGGTAAAACCACAACCGCAATAAATTTATCTGCTTCTCTGGCAGCTGCGGAAAAAAAAACTTTACTCATCGATGGTGATTCCCAGGGTAATTCCACCAGTGGGATAGGCACGGATGGAGATATTGTACAAAAAGCTAATTTATATCACGCTATGATCGGCCAGATGCCGCTGGGCGATGTGATTATCAACACGGTGATACCGCATCTTGATATTGTACCCTCTAATCAGGATCTCATTGGAATTGAGGTTGAGTTTGTCGGGATGGAAGAAAAAGAAAAACGGCTGCGTATTTTATTAAACGCTTTAGACAGGCATTATGATTTTATAGTAATTGATTGCCCGCCGTCGCTGGGCGTTATGACTGTCAATGCTCTTGTCGCTTCCGACTATTTGATTGTTCCTTTGCAGTGTGAGTATTTCGCTTTGGAGGGTTTGGGATATTTGCTCAATACTGTAAAACTGGTGAAAGCGCAATTAAACCCGCATCTCGTCTTGGGCGGTATCTTGCTGACTATGTTTGATCAGCGTAATTTACTATCGCATCGGGTCACCGATGACGTTCGGAAACATTTTGGCGACAAGGTCTTTAAAACGGTGATCCCGCGCAATGTGCGGCTTTCGGAAAGCCCCAGCCACGGTTTACCTATTATTCTTTATGATATTAAATCGCGCGGCGCGTTGGCTTATATGGAAATGGCACAGGAAATAATTCGAGGGGGAATGTAAATGGCACAAAAAAATGTGCTCGGCAAAGGGCTTGGCGCCATTTTTCCGGATTTATTGAATGACTTCGACAAGAAAAAAACTGTTTTTTCCTGCGGAATTGAAGAATTACGGCCCAACCGTTATCAACCCCGCAAAAATTTTAATGACGGTACACAAAAGCAACTTGTTGCTTCAATTAAAAGCACAGGTATTATTCAGCCGATTGTTGTCCGCAAAATTGACAATGGATATGAGATTATTGCCGGAGAGCGGCGCTGGCGAGCAGCTCAGGCTTCGGGCTTAAAAGATGTGCCTATCGTCATTCGCGAAGCGACAGATATGCAGGCGGCGGAGATGTCGCTGATTGAAAATATTCAACGGGAAGAATTAAACCCTCTGGAAGAAGCCTCGGCCTATGTAACGTTAATCGAAACGTTCAAACTTTCTCAGGAAGAAATTTCTTCCCGCGCGGGCAAGGATCGCTCGACAATTGCCAATACCATCCGTCTTTTGAAATTACCGGCCAAAGTAAAAGCGGCTTTGGTGGAAAAGAAGATTTCTGCAGGTCATGCCCGCTGTTTATTGGCATGTAGCTCAACGGAAGAACAAATCACGGCACTTGCTTTAATCTTAAAAAAGGATTTAAACGTCAGGGAAACGGAACGCTTAATCCAAAACGCAAACAAGCGCCTCTCGCAAAAAGCACCAGATTCTAAAAAAGATCGCTTCCTGAACGATCTTGAAAAAGCCTTAGCGTCAAAATTTATGACGAAAGTGCAAATTAAGGGTTCCGCTAAAAAGGGCTTGATCGAAATTAGATATACATCTATGGATGAATTGAACCGGTTATCAGGTTTTATTCTCGATGATATAAAATAATGGAAAGTTTTCCACACCTATCAACAGATGTTGATAAGGTTGTTTATAAAGGTTGCTGCAATGGATGCATTTTGGGATAAAACTAGTAAACTTATTCAAGAAAAAATAAGTAAGCAAAATTTTGATACATGGATAAAACCTATCAAAGTTGTTGCCATGGAAGACAAGTGTGTCCAATTAGCCGTCCCCAATAAATTTTTTAAAGATTGGCTTTTAGATAATTATTCCTCTACGATTAAACAATCCCTGCAAGATGCCGCGGGTATTGCCGTTGATATTGATTTTGTCCTGTCAAAAAATAAAGAAAAGGGCCCGGAACCTGCGGCAGCGCACGTGACACACAACAAAAATGCTTCAGCTACGACAATCAGTAGAGGTAAAAACTTTTCTTTTCTTAATGATAACTATAATTTTGACAGGTTTGTGGTTGGCGCCTGTAATCAATTTGCCCACGCCGCTTCCATTGCCGTAGCCAAACAACCAGCCAAAAATTATAATCCTCTCTTTATTTATGGCGGCTCCGGTCTGGGAAAAACACATTTACTTAATGCCATCGGACTACTAACCACATCTACTCACCCGTCGCTCAATATTATGTATGTTTCCGCGGAAGAATTTATGAATGAAATGATTAATTCCATTCGTTATGACCGGATGCCTAAATTTAGAGAAAAATATCGCAATATCAGTTGTTTATTAATTGATGATATTCATTTTTTGGCGGGAAAAGACAGAACGCAGGAAGAATTTTTTCACACTTTCAACACATTACATGATTCTGGAAAACAAATAGTAGTTACCAGCGATAAGTTCCCTAAAGATATTCCTAATCTGGAAAGTCGACTGCGTTCCCGTTTCGAATGGGGTCTGATTGCTGATATTCAACCACCGGAAATAGAAACTAAAATTGCCATCATCGAAAAGAAAATCCAGGAAAATAAAATAGATTTACCACATAACGTCATCCACTATATCGCTTCTCATGTGGAATCCAACATTCGTGAACTGGAAGGTTTTTTAGTTAGAATCGGTGCTTATTCATCTCTCACCGGCAGGGAAATTGATCTGGATTTAGTTAAAGAAGTATTAAGCAGTTTAGTTAAGCACAATAAAAAAGGGGAAGTAAGTATTGAAGAAATAATTAAAGTTATAGCAGGAAAATTAAATATTAAAATATCCGACATAAAAGCTCATAATAAAAATAAAAATATCGTCTTCGCCCGACAAATAGCTATGTATTTGGCTAGAAAATTAACTAATTGTTCTTTCCCTGATATCGGTCAAAAAATTGGAGGGCGAGACCATTCCACTGTAATTTATGCCAATAATAAAATTTTAAATAATATTAAAGCGGATTCTAAATTAAAAATTTTACTCCAGGACATTGAGGATATTTTAATCCACAAATCATAAACTTTTTTATACCATACTATAAACAGGTGATCGCTATTTTAAATTAATATAATTATTATAAAAAAATTATTAATCAACATATCAACAACTCTTACTATTATTACTATTTATTTATATATAAAAAAATAATAAAAGAAAGAATAGGAATATGGAGGAAATATGGAATTTAAAATAAACAGAAACACCTTTCTTGATGGCATTCAAAAAACTTTAGGTATTGTAGAAAAAAAGACAACAATACCAATTTTAAATAATATTCTTTTAAAAACAGAAGCCAATAAACTTAAAATAATTGCTACTGATAGAGAAATAAGTTTAATTTCCGATTATGATATAGAAGTAGTGGAAAAAGGTGAAATAACGGTTTCAGCAAAAAAAATATATGAGATGGTCAGGGAAATTCAAGGAGAGGTTGTCTCGTTTACTCAAAAAAATAATATTGTAAAAATTTCATGTCAGAGGGCTTTTTATAAAATACCTGGTTTACCTGCAGAAGATTTTCCCAGTATTGTAGATGATCAAGAGATTCAACTTTATAAAATAAAAGGAATGGTAATTAAAGATTTAATTAATAAAACAGCATTTGCCATGGCCACAGATGAAACGAGAAAAAACTTAAATGGTGTTTTATTAGAAGCGGGAATGGATGGAGCGAATCATTTACTGCGGATGGTAGCTACTGACGGCCATCGATTAGCGCTGGCTAAGGGTTTTACCTCTGAGTCTTCTTTGAAGATAGGAAAGGGAATTATTATCCCCCGTAAAGGGTTAATGGAAATAAAAAGAATTATTGATGAAAAAGAAGATATTCAAATTGGTCTACATAAAAATATATTTGTTGTGAAAACGGAAAATACTCTTTTAAAGGTTGGTTTGGTTGATGCGGATTACCCTGATTATAAAAAAGTTATTCCTGCGGAAAAAGGAATTAGCGTTACTCTGGAAAGAGAATCTTTCTTACATGCCTTAAAAAGAATGAGTGTTGTATCATCTGAACGGTATGGAGGAGTGATTCTCTCTTTTTCGGAAGGTAAAGTTACGCTTAATTCGACAAATCTAGATGTTGGTGAAGCAACGGAAGAAATAGATATAGTTTATAGTGGTGAGATTATTGATAGTGGATTTAATGTTAATTATTTGATTGATGCTATATCGGTAATTAACAAAGATAAAATCTTGTTTGAAGTTGGGTTGGGATTAAAACCGTCAATGATAAAACAGGATGAAGATGATAGTTATTTGTGTATAATTATGCCATTAAAAATATAGTAATAGAGAGGAAGTGTAAAAGCAGATATGACACATAAGTATGATGCGGATAGTATTAAAGTTTTAGAAGGTCTGGAGGCTGTGCGCAAAAGGCCTGCTATGTATATAGGTTCCACAGGCAAAGAAGGTCTTCATCATCTGGTTTATGAAGTTGTTGATAACAGTATTGATGAAGCGGCCGGCGGTTATTGCGATACGATTACAGTAAAAATTAGATTAGATAATAGTATTGTTGTAGATGATAACGGCCGCGGTATTCCGGTAGATATTCATAAAACTGAAGGTGTGTCGGCGGCGGAAGTTGTCATGACTAAACTGCATGCCGGAGGTAAATTCTCCAATGACTCGTACAAAATATCCGGAGGTTTGCATGGTGTTGGCGTTTCTGTTGTGAATGCTTTGTCTAAATCCTGCGAGTTGGAAGTAAGACGTGATGGAAATGTTTATACACAATCTTATACCCGTGGTGTTCCTAATGCTCCTCTGGAAATGGTGGGTAAAACAAGAGGTAAGGGAACCAAAGTAACTTTTTTGCCAGATGATGAAATATTTGAAGAGAGTGAATTCAGTTTTGATGTTATTGCGAATCGTTTGCGCGAGTTGGCTTTTTTAAATTCCGGTGTCAAAATTAATTTGATAGACGAACGCACCGGAAAACAAAATGAATTCTTTTATAAAGGCGGAATAGTCTCATTTGTCGAATATATTAACCGCAATAAAAAAGTGTTACATAAGAGCCCGATTTTTGTTTCCGGCGCTAAGGAAGATTGTTCAGTAGAAGTTGCTCTGCAGTACAATGAAACTTATCTGGACAATATTTTTGCTTTTGCCAACAGCATTAACACAACGGAAGGCGGCACTCATCTGATCGGCTTCCGCTCAGCTCTTACCCGTGTTTTTAATAATTATGCCACCAATAATAAAATAATCAAAGACGGTAAGGAATCGCTGCGCGGCGAGGATTTAAGAGAAGGACTGGCTTGCGTTATTAGCGTTAAAGTAAAGAATCCGCAGTTTGAAGGACAGACCAAAACCAAGCTGGGCAACTCTGAGGTGCGCGGCCTGGTGGAAGGAATCGTTTACGAAAAAATAGGCAGTTACCTGGAAGAAAATCCATCCATCGCGAAACAAATACTCAATAAATGTATGGAGGCGGCACGCGCTCGAGAAGCAGCCAGGCGTGCGCGGGAATTAACCCGCCGCAAAAGCGCATTAGAAGTTGGCGCACTGCCGGGCAAGCTTGCCGATTGTCAGGAAAAAGATCCGGCGCTTAGCGAAATATATCTGGTGGAAGGCGATTCCGCCGGCGGTTCTGCCAAGCAGGGTAGAGACCGGAAGAATCAGGCCATTCTGCCCCTGCGCGGCAAGGTATTAAATGTGGAGAAAGCCCGTTTTGATAAAATGCTGCAAAATGAAGAAATTAAAACGATGGTTACGGCCTTTGGAGCGGGTATTGGCGCCGATGATTATGATATTAGCAAACTGCGATATCACAAGGTTATTATCATGACCGATGCCGATGTCGATGGTTCTCATATCCGCACACTTCTTTTAACCTTTTTTTTCCGGCAGATGAGGGAGCTGATTGAAAGGGGATATTTGTATATTGCGCAGCCGCCGCTGTTTAAAGTTGTGGAGAAAAAACAGGAATTTTATCTACAGAATGAAGATCAGATGAAAAACTACATTCTGGAAAACGGCGTGGAAAAAGTACAACTGGTCATGGGTGACGGCTCTCCGTTTCCGGTAACCGGAAATAAATTATTGGTTTTAATTAAAAAAGTTATGCGGATTGAAGACCTGCTGGACAGGTTTGAAAAGGAAGGACGCGACAGGAATTTGATCCGAATATTGGCCGGTGATCCCACTTTGACTGATGATAGCTTTAAAAGTGAAAAGTCGCTTTCGTCCATAGCTAAAAGAACAGGCACTGCCTTGGGCGAGAGTTTTTTCGATTTTAATATTGAACAGGACGAGGATCATGGCGGGTTAAAAATAGTTTTTAATCTGACTAAGAACGGGCAAATATTTCCATCCTGTCTGAACCGGGAGATCTTCCGCACGCCGCAATTCGCGGATATCCGGTCATTGCTGGATCAGGTTTCCATTATGGGCGAGGCTCCATACAGCGACAAGGGCGATGAAGCTTCAACGCCTGTCATTCTGGAGAGTTCTAAGGCACTCGTGGATCATATTGTCACTATGGGTAAGAAAGGACTGGCCGTCCAGCGTTACAAAGGCTTGGGTGAAATGAACCCCGAACAGCTGTGGGAAACCACGATGAATCCGGAAAAACGCACATTGCTGCAGGTGGGTGTCGAAGACGCGGTTCTGGCCGACGAGATATTTACAACCCTGATGGGAGATCAGGTCGAACCGAGGCGTGATTTTATATATCAAAATGCCCTGGATGTTTCTAATTTGGACATTTAGTAAGTTAGAAATTATTTTCTGTGCTTTTCTACCCTTCAAGGGGGTATTGAAAAGAATGGCATGAAAATAATTTCGTTAACGTTCTTATCCCGTTTAGCGGGGTTAGAAAAAATTTTTAGATTAATGATTGTGCCGGCTGAAAAAGCAGACAGCTTTTTATTGAAAGAGGATTAAACAAAATGGAACATGATATCCACCACAAGCAAACACTGGTGAATATAGAAGATGAAATGAAAAAATCCTACATGGATTACGCCATGAGTGTCATCATCGGCCGGGCAATTCCCGATGTGCGCGACGGCCTCAAACCGGTACACCGCCGGATTTTATATGCCATGTATGAAATGGGCAACCGCCATAACAAACCCTACAAAAAATCCGCCCGTATTGTCGGTGAGATCATGGGTAAATATCATCCGCACGGCGATGCGGCCATTTATGACACCATGGTGCGTATGGCGCAGGATTTTTCTTTGCGCTACATGCTGGTGGACGGACAGGGCAACTTCGGTTCGATTGACGGCGATCCGCCCGCAGCCATGCGTTATACGGAAAGCCGTTTGGCGCGCATTTCTGATGAAGTGCTGGCCGATCTGGAAAAAGACACGGTCGATTACGTGCCCAACTATGACGAATCCCTACAGGAGCCTTCTCTGCTGGCTTCGCGCATTCCGCTTTTACTGCTCAATGGAACCTCCGGCATCGCTGTAGGTATGGCAACCAATATTCCGCCCCATAATCTGAAGGAAATTATCAACGGCACTATCGCCTGCATTAAGAATCCGGATATTACCATTGAACAACTTATGCGTCATATTCCGGGTCCTGATTTTCCCACCGCCGGATTTATCAATGGCAGGGAAGGAATTCTTTCCGCCTATAAAACCGGACGCGGCATCATCCGCATCCGGGCGCGAGCGCTTATTGAAAAGAACGCCCGCAACGATAGAGAAACCATCGTCCTTACAGAACTGCCCTATCAGGTCAACAAGGCTACGTTGATCGAAAAAATAGCCGAACTGGTGCGCGATAAAAAGATTTCCGGTATTGCCGATTTGCGGGACGAATCCGACCGCGAAGGCATCCGCGTGGTCATCGAGCTCAAGCGGGATGAAAATTCGGCCATCATCCTCAACCAGCTCTATAAATTCACGCAAATGGAAGTCTCCCTAGGCGTCATCATGCTGGCGATATCCGAAAACCGTCCGCAGGTTTTTAACCTCAAAGACGTGCTCGAAAAATTCATCACTTTCCGAAGGGATGTTGTTGTGCGCCGCACGCAGTTTGATCTGACGCGCGCCAAAGAGAGAGCGCATATTTTAGAAGGCTACATTGTTGCTTTAAATAATATTGACGCAATCATCAAAATCATCAAGGCGTCGAAAAACCCCGCGGAAGCGGCAGTGCAATTATGCGCGAAATTTAGTTTGTCGGAAATTCAGGCCAAAGCCATTCTGGAGATGAGACTGCAACGTCTGACCGGTCTGGAGCGAGCCAAGATCGACGAAGAATATACCGAGGTGACAGCACTGATCGCCTACCTGAACTCCATTTTGGCTGATCCGCAAAAAGTTTTGCAGGTTATCATTGATGAACTGAAGGAAATTAAGGAACGTTACGGCGATGAACGCCGCACGGAAATTGTCGCCAGCTCGGAAGATATCAATATTGAAGATATGATTGTGGAAGAAGATGTGGTCGTGACGATATCCCATGCCGGCTATATTAAGCGCAACGCGGTGAGCCTATATAAGAGCCAGCATCGAGGCGGTCGTGGTAAGATGGGCATGGGCACCAAAGAAGAAGATTTTGTGGAAAAAATATTTATCGCCTCCACGCACCATTACCTGCTTGTCTTTACTAGCGCTGGTAAAGTGCATTGGTTAAAGGTATATCAAATACCTCAGGCCGGACGTGCCGCTAAAGGCAAGGCGATGGTCAACTTGGTTAGCCTGGCGCCGGGTGAAAGTGTCCGGGCAACATTGCCGGTAAAGGAATTTGTTGAAGATAAATTTATTGTGATGGTGACGAAAAAAGGAATTATAAAAAAAACGGAACTGGCTGCTTACGCCAACCCTCGTAACGGCGGCATTATCGCCGTTTCTATCGATGAAGGCGATGAACTGGTTGATGTGCAGTTGACCATGGGCAATCAGGATATCTTTTTGGCAACAAGGCTGGGCATGGCCATTCGTTTCAAGGAATATGATGTGCGGGATATGGGCCGAACAGCCCGCGGCGTGCACGGCATCAATTTGGACGAAGGCGATGATGTGATCGGTATGGACATTCCAGCCCAGAACACTTTTATGCTCACTGTTTCCGAAAATGGATTTGGCAAGTGCACACCGATTGATGAATACCGTGTCCAAAGCCGCGGCGGCAAGGGAACGATCAATTTGAAAACAGTGGAAAAAGTAGGCAACGTTTCCGGGGTCCTGCAGGTTGTCGGTGAAGATAATGTCATGTTGATCAGCAATGCCGGCAAGGTAATCCGGCTGAAGGTACAGGAAATACCGGTGAATCATCGCGTCACGCAGGGCGTGAAACTTATTGAACTTGATCCGGAAGAAAAACTTGTTGGCGTCGCCCGCACTACTTCCGAGGCCGAAGGCCGAGATGACGAGACCAACGGCAATGGTGATGAAGAGACAGATATGACAACCGAAGAAAATGAAACACCCAAAGAAGATTAAAATATCTTTTAAAAATTATACGATCAAAAGGGCGCGGCATGGCGCCCTTTTTTTATTCCGTTAAAATCCCCCCTTTGTGAAACGAGGAGAAAAAAGATATCATCTTTGATTTAGAATTGGTATTAGGTTATAATCTGTTCATGCCCAAATACAAATTCTTTGAACATACAGCCGATATCGGCGTCGAAATATCAGGACGAACTAAAAAAGAACTGTTTGCCAACGCTGCGAGCGCTTTGTTTGATGTCCTGATAGAGAACGATGACAGTAAAAGTAAAACAGCCAAAAGAGTTCAAAGGCGGCAAAAAATAATAACCATGGATGGGGTGGATGTAGAAGACCTGCTGATTAATTTTTTGCGGGAAATTCTTTATTTATTTAACGGCACGGGCTGGGTGGTCGAACACTGCAAGATTATGGAGTGCGGCAATAAAAGACTGAAAGCGCAATTAATGGGCGAGCCATACGATAAGAAGCATTCGATTAAATCAGAGATTAAGGCGGTAACCTATTCCGGCCTGAGTGTGGAGAAACAAAAGTCAGGTTGGAGGGCTAGGGTGATTTTTGATGTCTGACGACCTCGTAAAATGTCCATATGCTGCGTTGCGCTGCATCTCTTGTCATTGCGGCGTACGTATAAAGTACGCCTCATTCCTCGCGATTTGCGTGCCTTGCCTCTGGATAATTTTACGAGGCCGTAGCAGGGCTTTAATATTTACACTTAATTTGAGAATTCATGATGTCTGAGATAAAGCTGGAACGCATAGATGATAATCGCTGGCTTCTTCCCCAGACGGGGGAAATGAGAGTCCCGGGGATGATCTATGCCAATGAAAAAATCTATCAGCTTTTAAAAGGCGATGAAAGTGCCCGGCAGGTTGCCAATGTCGCGCATTTGCCCGGCATAGTTAATTACTCGCTGGCGATGCCGGATGTCCACTGGGGTTATGGTTTTCCTATCGGGGGTGTGGCGGCCTTTGATCTGGATGGCGGCATTATTTCTCCGGGCGGCGTCGGCTACGACATCAATTGCGGCTGCCGCTTAATGATTACTAATTTAACTTTGGGAGATATTAAAAACAGGCTCAGCGATTTAACCACCGCCTTATATCAGCGTATACCTTCCGGCGTCGGTTCTACTGGTTCTGTGAAATTGTCAGGCAAAGATCAAAAAAAGGTTTTAGAAGAAGGCGCTGGATGGGCGGTGAAAGCCGGTTTTGGCCTGCAGGAAGATTTGGAAACGACAGAAGACAGCGGCGCGATGAAAGGGGCTGATCCCGATCAGGTATCGGCGCGCGCGTTAGAGCGGGGCAAGCAGCAACTAGGCACACTGGGTTCCGGCAATCATTTTCTGGAAATTGAAGTTGTGCAGGATATATTCGATGAAACCGCGGCGCAGGCGTTTGGTTTGTGCAAAGGGCAGATCGTTATCATGATTCATACTGGTTCGCGCGGTTTGGGTTATCAAATTTGCGATGATTATCTGGCTTTGATGGTCAAGCACGCGAATGAAACAGGCATTGAACTGCCGGATAGGCAACTGGCCTGCGCGTATCTCGAATCAACAAGGGGGAAAAATTATCTGGCTGCGATGGCGTGCGGCGCCAACTACGCCTGGGCTAACCGGCAATTGTTAATGCATCGCACGCGAGAGATATTTGAGAAAACCCTGCGGATGTCGCCGCGCGAATTGGGAATGCGATTGATTTACGATGTCTGCCACAACATTGCCAAAATAGAAGAATTCAACATTCAGGGAAAAATGAAAAAACTTTGCGTCCACCGCAAGGGCGCGACACGCGCGTTTCCCGCCGGACATGGTGCGTTACCGGCGCGCTATAAAAGTGTCGGCCAGCCGGTGCTTATTCCTGGTGATATGGGATGCGGCTCTTATGTTTTGGTTGGTCAGGAAAAAGCGATGGAAGATACTTTCGGCAGCGCCTGTCATGGAGCGGGACGGGTGATGAGCCGGACGCAGGCGATAAAAGTGAGCCAGGGACGTTCAATTGCCCGGGAACTTGCCGATCAGGGAGTTTTGGTTATGGCTTCCAGCAAGGGAACCTTAAGGGAAGAAATGCCGGAGGCATATAAAAATTTGCAAGATGTTGTTGATGTAATGCAAGAGTCGGGGATTGCCAAAAAGGTGGCGCGATTAAAAGCCATAGCCTGTATAAAGGGATAAATAATGACTGAAATCATTTTTGATAAAGATGAAGATTGGGAAAAGCGAAATTTGTGTAGTGACGAATCCTGTATCGGTACCATTGGCCCTGATGGTAAATGCAGGGAATGCGGCAAATATTACGAAGGTGAACTACCTGCAGAACACAGCGTAAACGGCGGACAAGTCTTGGCGGCAGAGGAACAAAAACCCGTTTCCTCAAAGACAGACACAGATTCCGCCGATGATTGGGATAAAAGAGTTTTATGCAGTGACGAAAGTTGCATTGGTACCATAGGTCCGGACGGTAAGTGCAAGGAGTGCGGTAAACCCGGGAAGCAATAAAATATAGCGGGTATCATACAGCCAACGCCGAGGTTGGGCGGTGCTACGAACCCCAAGGAATTGTACTCTACCTGACTCATTTGAGCACGACCTCAGCCGCTATTGACTTTTGTAAGACCGATACGCGCGCAAACCGCCCTATTATCGTCAGTGCTCGCGTCAGAAGATTACATCCCTCCTCCGTAGTGATAGCCAGTGGTGTCCCGTGTCTATTTGATATCGAATGCGACACGAGTGTATCGATATATGATTTCTCAAATCTTAGAGCATCTCTCATTCGCGGCCATGCCTCTTTTGAACTTTCGCTGTCAGACTGCTTATATGTCTGCATGACACTTTCAACTGCTCTGTAGCACAGCATTCCAGCGTCCTGAAGATTCAATCTCGCGCGCCGTAGGTCGGAGAAACATGTCCGGACAATCTGTGACTCTATAGAGCATCGCGTTATCTCTTCGACGCTTAGCCCCATCGCTGCTGGAGCGATAACACGCCTGACGTCATGAAATTTAAGGTTGGCGATTTGCCCGTTAGGAAGAAGCGCTGCCCGACCGATTACGGTTCCGCTAATTCCACAACTGAACAATGCGGCGTCAAACAATGCCTGAACATGTTGGATTACCGACTGAATGAGGAGATCCGGTTGTGAAGCTTCTCTCTGGCAATCCAGCACAACGAGCGCGTTTTTGCCCTGACACAAATGAACGGCTGCTGTTGATGTTCCCCCGTCTTCAAACTCGATACTCCATCTATGCGGAGGGTCTTTGATTTCAAACTGGATGCCGTCGCTTCCAGATTCTATGTCACACCAGACGTGGTACCTATACATACTAGGAGTCCTTTAACGCCCAACATTGTTTATATGGATCGGTGCTAATACTGCAAACGCCGTTCTGATATTATTGTATAATATGCCATGGCACGAACTGCAAAGATTTTGAAAAGAGAGTTTCATTAATTCGACGAACGCTAACTATAGTCAGCGAGTCTAAAATCCCGCGTCGCTCCTGGGATAATTCAACCATCAATTTTCAGCGCGCTTTGCTTCCGAATGAGGTGTCATTACCCCGAAATGCTTCGCATTTAGGGTAGTTCGACTAACGAATATTACTGCACTACACTTGTAATATTCGAGTCTCACTAAAACTCATACAGCTGTGATCCTGGCACCACCGTAAACTTATGCTTCAGCAGCACTTCGATGGCTTTTTCCGGGTTATCGAAACGGAAGATAATGACGGCGTTCTGGCCGCTTTTTTCCACGAAAGCGTAAAGGTATTCCACGTTGATTCCTTCTTTGGAAACAACTTCCATAATGCTGTGCAGACCGCCCGGTTTGTCGGGAATTTCCACGGCGACAACAGGTGTTTTACTGACGCGGAAGCCATTATCCTTAAGAACCTTGTTTGCTTTTTCTACATCATTGACGATCAAACGCAAAATGCCGAAATCAACCGTTTCGGCCAGCGACAGAGTTCGAATATTGATGTTGGCTTCTTTGAGCGCGCGTGTTGCGTGCTCGAGAGAGCCGGGTTTGTTTTCCAGAAAAACAGATATTTGTTCTACTTTCATCGTAACCCCCTTAGGTATTGATCAAAAGCGGCGTTTATCGATAATTTTCGCGCCGGTTTTCAGAGTATTAGGCTCAACAAGTTTTACGCGTGCTGTTATGCCCAGATAATCCGTCATATCCTTGATAATTCTCTTTTCCATCTTTTGCAATTCTTTGACACTGCCGGAATCGCTGAATATCTTTTCGTTGACTTCCACCTGCAAGTCGAGGGAATCCAGCGCGCCCACTTTATCGACAATGATTTGATAATTGGGCTGCAATCCTTCGATATCGACTAAAATAGCTTCGATTTGTGAAGGGAAAATATTAACGCCGCGGATGATCAGCATGTCGTCGCTTCTTTTCAAAACTCTTTCCATTTTGACGTGACTACGGCCGCAGCGGCAGGGTTCGGTAATCAGGCGCGATATGTCGCCGGAACGGTAACGGACGAGCGGATTCGCTTCCTTAGTAAGGGTGGTGAAAACCAGTTCGCCTTCTTCGCCCTCCGGCAGAACTTCGCCGGTTTTAGGATTGATTGTTTCGACAATAAAATGATCTTCAAAAATATGCATTCCGTTGCGGCCTTCCAGACATTCCATCGCCATGCCCGGGCCGATAACTTCCGACAAGCCAAAAAGATCTAGCGCGGTTATACCGAAAACTTTTTCAATTTCATCACGCGTCGCGCTGTTCCATGGCTCCGCTCCGAAAATACCGACGCGCAGTTGTAAAGATTTCATATCCACGCCCAGTGCCTTGCCTTCTTCGGCCAGATGCAGCGCGTAGGAAGGCGTACAGCAGATAACCGTCGGCCCGAAATCCTGCAAAATCATGATTTGCCTTTTGGCGTTTCCTCCGGACATGGGAATAACGCTCGCGCCTATTTTTTCCGCGCCATAATGCAACCCCAAGCCGCCGGTGAACAAGCCATAGCCGAAGGCGTTATGAATAATATCGTTTTTTGTTATACCCGCAGAGACAAGCGAGCGCGCCATAAGATCCGACCAGGTTTCAATATCGCGTTTGGTATAACCGAAAACAGCCGATCGGCCGCTGGTGCCGGAAGAAGCATGCAGACGCACAATACTACTCATGGGCACGGAAAATAAACCGAACGGATAATTATCGCGTAAGTCCTTTCTGGTGATAAAAGGAAGCTTTTGCGTGTCGGCAATGGATTTTATCTCATCGGGTTTGATTTTGGCGGCATCAAAGGATTTTTTATAAAATCCTACGGTATGGTAAACCCGCTCCAAAACCTGCTGAAGTCTTTTGACCTGCAAGGATTTAATAACTTCACGGGGCATGGTTTCAAATTCTTCGTTGTAGATCATGAAGGTGCCTCCCAATCGTTTTTTAACGGATACCAAATTTAGAGAAGTGTAACAAAACTTTATGTCTCTGGCAAGAATCTTTCTATGAAAAAGAAGATCTTATGCGGACTTTTTCTGTAAATAGTTTTCGGTAAGGAGAAGCCCTAAAACGGTTTTAGCGTCGATTATCTTGCCATGTTTTAATAAATCCCGCGCCTGAGAAAAACTGGTGGGCATTATTTCAATGAATTCATCTTCGTCGGGAGTAAGCGGCGCGCTGAAAAGATCCTGAGCAAGAAAAAAATACATATATTCATTGCAGTATCCCGGAAGCAGGTAGCCTTCAAAAAGTTTAACAAGAGTTTTGGCTTGAAATCCGGTTTCTTCGGCCAGTTCCCGTTGGGCGCAGACAGCCGGGGATTCTTCTAAATTATCCAGCGAGCCGGCCGGAATCTCCAGAAGATTTTTTTTCACAGCGGTGCGGTATTGTTTAATGAGAATTAATTCGTTTTTATCGTTGATGGCAACAATGGCGACGGTTGGATTGTGATTTATCCAGCTTTGTCTGATTGTTTGGCCGCTGGGCAGATCAACTTCTTCTTCCCTGACATCAAAAATTTTACATTGGTACACTAAAGATGTTTTATTTTTTTTCATCAACGCGTCGCTTCACTTAGTTTGTCTTGATTATGGATAACAAATATTTTTCGATTTCTTCTTTCGGCAGGGCCCCGGTTACTTGCTTAATAAGCTTTCCTTCCTTAAAAAAAAGCATTGTTGGAATACTGCGAATTCCATATTGCGACGCAGTATGCGGATTTTCATCAACGTTAAGTTTGACGACCTTTACGCCATTGGCATAATCGGAAGCCAGCTCGTCAATAATTGGTGATAAAGTCCGGCAGGGACCGCACCAGGGCGCCCAGCAATCCACGAGAACCGATGTATCGGAAGTCAGCACTTCGCGGGTAAAGGTATTATCCGTTACCTCGAAAGCCTTTATTTTTTGTTGAGAGATTACCAACGGTTCGTGACATTTGCCGCATATGGGTTTTTGATTTAAACGATCTTCATGCATTCTGTTTTTTGTGCCGCATTTAAGACATGGAATTATTAAATCATCTAATGATGCGCCGCACTTGCCACAGACAGACCTGCCCTGTAGCTTTTTGTGAGGTATTCTGTTCTTTGTGCCGCAATTGAGGCAGCGGATAATTACATTGTCAGGCATATTAATCAAACCTCGTTAATTATTATCTCTTTTTTACCGGGAAAAGGCAAATTATATAGCAACGTTTACAGCAATAGGCTTTAATACTCGTAAAAGTTCAGCGGAGGGCATCCGTGCCAGTAACCCTCGACTGCCGGCGTTAATAAAAATTTCCGGCAGATTGCTCAGGGTCTTTTCCATATAAACCGGCATTACTTTTTTTGTGCCGAAAGGCGAAGTGCCGCCAACTTTATAGCCGGTATGTTTTTCTGCAATTACCGGATTGCAAGGTGAAATCGACTTTACGCCAATAATGCGAGCTATTGATTTTGTGGAAACTTCTTTATCGCCGTGCATTAAAATAATCAGGGGTTTGCCTGTTTCATCTTCCATCACCAAAGTTTTAATAACGCAATGTTCATCAACGCCCAATTTGCCGGCGGCCCTTTTTGTTCCGCCTCTTTCTTCATATGGGTAAGGATGCAGAGTAAAATAAACACTTTGCGCCCTCAAGGCTAAAATAGCGGGTGTTGTTGGAAATTTTTCTTTCATCATTGATTATTATAATAACAATTAAAACGAAAAAAGCAATATATGTCGGTCGATCATTGGTATTATTAATAGTCCCACCTAGCTTCGCTCCTGGGATAACTCGACCAGCAAGCTTCAGTGCACTTTGTTTCTGAAGCTTGGGTCTCATTTTTTTTTGATTCATTTTCTTGATTTTACATATATTTTAAGTTATTTGTGCACAAAACATCTCTTTGGTGGGGAGAATTAAGTTGCTATTCAATCCTTGCATGAAACATAAACTTATTCGCGATTCCGTGCGGCATTTTGCGGAGATGGAACTTGTGCCTATTGCGGCTGAAATAGACCGCAAGGCCACATTTCCCCTCGATATCATTGAAAAAATGAAAAAGCTTAATTATTTCGGTCTGCAAGTGCCCAAGGAATTCGGCGGAGCGGCTATGGATTCCATCAGCGCGGCGATAGTTATGGAAGAAATTTCCCGTGTATGCGCGGCGGTCGGTTTATGCGTTGCCGTGCACAATGGCGTTGCTGTTTATCCATTTCTACAGTTTGCTACGCCGGAACAGAAAAAACATTATCTGCCGAAATTGGCCAACGGTAAAATCATCGGTGCTTTCAGCCTGACCGAAGCCAATGCCGGTTCCGATTCTGCCAACGTGGAAACAACAGCGGTAAAGAAAAATCAGGAATATATATTAAATGGCACGAAAATATTTGTCACCAACGGCGGGATTTGTGATCTGGCTTTAATTTTCGCATTGACCAATGCCGATCAGACGCGCCTGCAGAGTAGTGTTTTTATTGTGGAGAGCGGTTTTCACGGTTTTTTACGCGGTGAGCTGGAAGATCTTTGCGGTATGCGCGCCAATCCCGTCTCCTCACTATTTTTGGAAGATTGCCGTGTGCCGGAAAAAAATCTTTTAGGGAAACTGGGCGATGGAATGAAAATAGGAATGACCACACTGGATAATGGCCGGATCGGCTTTGCGGCTCAAGCTCTCGGTATCGCCCAGGGAGCCTTTGAAGCCGCGGTCAAATACGCCAAGGAAAGACAACAATTTAAAAAACCAATTGCCTCGCTGCAAACAATTCAAAATTATATTGCCGATATGGCCACAGAGCTTGCTGCGGCGCGCCTGCTTTTGTATAGAGCCTGCTCCTTGAAGGATGAAGGAGCGCCCTTTGGCTGTGAGGCGGCAATGGCTAAACTTTATTGTAGTCAGATCGCATCAAGGGTTACTTCGCTGGCCGTGCAAATTCACGGCGGCTATGGATACAGCAAGGAATACGATGTGGAAAGATATTTCCGTGATGCTAAAGTTACGGAAATTTATGAGGGCACCAGCGAAATTCAGCGCCTGGTGATTGCGCGCTCAGTCCTGTCACAATTGACTCTATAGAAAAATTATGTTGAATCTCGTAGTTTGTTTAAAACAAATTCCCATGGTGACAGAACTGCCATGGGACGAAAAAACCGGCACGCTGCGGCGTGACCTTGCTGCCGGGATGATGAATCCGACCTGTAAGCACGCTCTGGAAGCCGCGCTGCAAATCAAGGAAAAATTTTCCGCAAACATTACGGCGATAACCATGGGGCCGCCGGCCGCCGAAGAAATATTGCGCGAAGCACTGGCCCTGGGAGCAGATAAGGCTATTCTTATTTGTGACAAGCTTCTGGCCGGGTCAGATACCTACGCCACCTCCTTAATTTTAACAGCGGCGATAAAAAAGGAATGTCCTAAATTTGATCTTATCCTTTGCGGCGCCTACACGGCCGACAGTGAAACGGCCCAGGTCGGTCCGCAATTAGCCGAAGAATTGGATTTACCCGCGGCCGCGTATGTTGAAAAGCTGGAAATTTACGGCCGGACATTACAAGTTCGCCGGCTTGTCGATAATTTCCGCGAAACACTGGAGATGGAATTTCCTGCGTTGGTGACGGTGTCCATGGAAAATTACAGGCCGCGCTACACGGAGCTTATGGGCCTGGAAAACGCGTTTGGCGGAAATGGTGTTATTGTTCTTGGCGCCGCCGCTCTGGGTATAAACGCTTCGTTATTTAAAAATAAGGGCTCACGCACCAAAGTACGCAAAGTCTTTGTGAGAAAAGCACAGAAAGAAAACGTGATTTTGCAGGGAACGGCTTTCTCCGTGGTTATTGAATTTCTCAACAAATATCAAAGGAAAATCAGTACGGCAATAAGTAAATCTATTGAGGAAAAAAAGCTTAATGGTGAAGAGTAAGAAAAAAAGTATCTGGGTATTCGGCGATTACCGCAACTATTATCAAAACCGTGTAACTTTGCAGTTACTTTCCAAAGCGGTAGATCTTGCTCAAACAATCCAGGCGGAGGTTTGCGCGCTGGTTTTCGGTCATGAAATCGACAAATGGATTATGGAATATACGGCGCACGGAGCTGATCGAATTCTGGCGATTGACGATCCCGCGTTAAAGAGCTACAGCACGGAAAGATATCTGGCGATCATCGAAAATTTAGCGAAAGAAAGAGACCCGGAAATTCTCCTGATCGGCGCAACTGACTTTGGCCGTGAATTCGCGCCGCGGTTGGCCAAGCGTCTGCAGACTGGTTTATCCGCTGATTGTGTGGGGCTTGATATTACGCAAGACGGATTATTACTGCAAATAGCCCCTTACGGAACGCCATCGTCCCCAGATGGCCACGGTGCGGCCGGGAACATTTAAGGAAACACCGCACAATTATACAAGAACAGCTTTGGTCGAACGTTTGCCTTTGATGAAAAACCTTCCTAAACCACGAGTTCGGCTTGTTGAGTACGAACGTTCTGTAGAAAAAGAACATACTCTTGAGAATGCTTCCGTCATAGTTTGCGGCGGCCGCGGTATGGGCAACAAAGATAAATTCAAAAAGCTGCATGATTTGGCCAGACTTTTGGGGGGTGATGTCGGCGCCACAAGGCCGGTTGTATATTCCGGATGGGCTGACCACGGGGCGCTGGTGGGACAAGCAGGCAAGCACATCAAACCGAAAATTCTTTTTTCCTTCGGCATCAGCGGCGCAATTCAACATACCGCCGGATTGAGCGAAGCAGATTTCATTATTGCCATAAATAAAAACCCGCAGGCGACGATGATGAAAATGGCAGATGTCGCTATCGTTGCCGACGCCAGTGACGTCCTCAATATGCTCATAAAAGAGTTGAAAAAACGAATCAGAGAGTAATTATTTTTTTCGCTTGATATTTTTATGCTGCATTTTTTTGAAGTAGTTTCGGGATTTCGGATTCACAGGGAACGCCGGTGGCGCAAAGGCCGCATCCATAGATAAAGATGTGATAATTTTTATTGCAATACAGCAGAGATTTGGCCACCCGTTGATAACAAGCTTCCTTGTCGTGGGCTTTTTCTGCGGTTATGGCATCAACCGGGCAGCGTTTCGCGCATTGCAGGCACTTTTCCCCCTGATACTGCAGACAGTAGGCATGTATATCATCCGGCCGTTTCTGGTTGGGTTCAAACTTCAAATTGACCACAAAGCTGCCCATCCTGTGAGCGCAACCTTTTTCAGTAATAAAGAAGTCATTCATCCCGAAGGTGCCGAGCCCGGCGGCATAAGCCATATGTCGATGAGACCAGGGAGATGCCCAGCCCACTTTGGGATAACGCTTTTTATTAAACATGGGAGTCACATCCGGCGATATGGCCAAAATCCCTCGATCCATCAATTGTGTTACAATTTCACGCACAAATGTCTGGCTGAATATTTCACCCAAAAGGCGCGTCTGTGCCCATCTTTCCGAGGGCCACTCTTTCATAGTTGCATTATCGTCCTTTGTAGTTCGTGCTATAGGCATAATGAAAGAGACGACGCTCAAATCTTCAGCCTTGGGAGCGGGGACATTATTATTTTCAGCCTGCCACTTCATAATTTCTTCAGGGCTGAAATGATGCGGCCCGACAATGCTTTTGTATTTCTGAAAAATCGGATCATTACCTCTAATAAATCCGATCAGCGGCTCAGCGAATATTTTTTCTCCATGAAAGGGAAACTCCATGTTATTTCCCGGATGATTGGCTATTTTTTCTTTGATCGTATTGATAAACCAATCTTCGTTCAAAACAGGATCATCAGGTGATCGCTTATAATTTGTATTTAATTTTGGCTGATTCGGATGTCCCCAGCCGCGCATTTCACCTATTGCATTCTTGATTCCACGAATATCGGTGAGAAATGAATATTTTCTATAGCTATCTCTTTTCTTCATAGATGTACCTTACCTCGAGTGGCGGAAGCAAAGATTCCACAACAGCAAATAATGGCCAGGATGGCAAAAATTATCTGGGTACTTTTTAAAAGGAGATGATTGTTAGCTTCCGAAATTGGCTGGTTTCCTAAAATAACGGCAAAAACTAACATCGTAATACCCATGCTGAACATTTGACCGGTAAGCCTCATGGTACCCAGAGTTGCCGAAGCTATGCCGTAAAATTTATTTTCCACAGCGCTCATTGTGGCGTTGACGTTGGGTGAGGAAAAGAGCGCAAAACCAAAGCCTAGTAAAATAAGGCAAAAGACAATGTAATGAATGCTTGTATCGTTATGGATAAAAATTAAAGGAATAAGACCGATTACATTCAGGGCCATGCCTATGGAAGAGATAATTTGCGGCTCAAAGCGGTCGGAAAGTCTTCCGGCCAAGGGTGAAAAAAGCGCCTGCACACAAGGCGCGGCAACAAGGACGATTCCTGTTTGCGATGGCGTCAACATTTTAATGTGCTGCAAATAAAGGCTAAGCAAAAATGTAACCGCAAATGTGGCGCAGTAATTGATCAGCGCCGCTAAATTGGAAAAAGCAAAAACTTTGTTGTCCAAAAACAAGCGTATATCCAATAAAGGGGAAGGCCGTTTTAACTGCTGCAAAATAAAGAAACCCAGGCAAAGCACGCCCAGGCCGATCAGCAATCCCGCCCTCCATGAGGGTAGTAAAGAAACTCCATACATAATGGCAAAAAGAGCAATCGCATAAAGCACGGAGCTGACAAAGTCAAAACCTTCGCCTTTGGTTCCCGACCATTCTTCCTTAATCATGGCGGCAACAATTAGTATAATAATTATGCCCAGAATAGCCGTAAAAAGAAAAATGTATCTCCAGCCCAAATGCTCCGTGAGCAAACCGCCGATGAAAGGACCAATTGTCAGGCCGATGTAAACTGCGGCGATATTAATTCCCAGTATTTTACCCCGGTCGCCGGCAGGATAAGCGGAAACCAACATTGCCGTACCAGTGCTGAAGATCATCGCTCCGCCGATGCCCTGTATCACGCGCGCTGCAATTAGAAAAATTTGTGTCGGGGACCAGGCGCAAAGCAGAGAAGCTGCGGTAAAAATTATCGCGCCATAAAGAAAGATTTTTTTGCGGCCATACATATCAGCCAGCCGTCCCAAAGGAACGAGGGTTATCGCGGCAGCTAGAATGAAAGAGGACGCCACCCAGCTTAAAGATAAGGCGGTCATGGACAGTTCTTTGGCCATAAAGGGCAATGCTACGTTGATTGCCGATCCCATAAAAGGTGTGAGAAACGAACTTAGAGTAGTGGCTAATAGAAGGATGTACAGTTGTTTTTTGGTCATGAAATCACAACACCAATTCTCAATCAAAGCGATATCTTTGTTGGCAACGTCGTCGGTTTCCTCAATGTATGTACAATACACCTCGTCGCCTTCTCCTTGCCGTCTCGATATCATCTTTGATTTAGAAATGGTAAGGGAGAAGGTAGCTTGGTCAGGTATGAGGCGAAAAGACCTTTTTGTAAATATTATTAAAACTATCTTTGCCGCAGGCCATCATGAGCGTCAGGGGCAGAACTTTTTTTGCCTGCTGGAGCATCTTTTCCGTAAGTTCGTGAATATCCCATTGAGCGTGCGCATCAGCGCGCAAACGCGCCAGATGGTATAGTTCGCGGGCATTGAATTTCATCAAAACTCTTTTACGATGCGCATTGGTTAGCACATATCCAGCGGCAAGCGGCGATTTTTTCTTAATTTGCTCATAAACTTTCTGAGTATGGCGCATAATTTCCATAAAATTCTTTTGCTGGCCGATTTTGCGTACAGCGAGAGGGATAGTTACTCCCAATTGTGGGTCATATTCTTGAGCGATAATTGTGGACATACGGTGCCTTTTTAATTGAGCGAAACAAGTAGCGCTCAAAATTAGCTCAAATTGCAAATCAACATTTTCCAATTCCCGCAGCACGGCATCGTGCGCTTGTAAATGCTCGAAAGCCGTTTTGAACAAAACCTTTTTTTCTCTTAATGTCATTTGGCTCGCCTGACTTAAGCACGATGAATAATTTAAATCAGATGAAGAAAACAGCAAAGCCGCAGCTACTTTGGCATCAGCAGCGTCAGAAACAAAAGTCAACTGTACGGCAGACAATTTTTTAGAACCTTCTGATGGAGGAGAATATTTTTGTAAGGAGGCAGAAGTCTGGCTACGCAAATTTTGTCTTGTAAAGCGGTCGTAGTCTGTAGCCTGAGTATAGCGGATCAGGGAAGGCGCGATGTCCTTTGTTGCCGCGTACAATTTTTTACTGTATTCCTGCGCTTCAGCGGAAGGCAACGCGGCCAACCGCCGCAGCATAAGCTCCAGATTGCGGGCATTAATGGTCATGCCCAGTTGTGTTTGGGTTGCCATTGATATTACATAGCGGGCGTCTTCTTTAGCCCAGCCTTCCAGAAGCGATTTGTTGGCCGGATCTTTGGCAAGTGTTTTGTATTTAGCAAAAACGTAAGGCCTTAATTGCTCATAGAGTATGTGATAATAATCGTTTTGCCTATTGACGGCATCGGTGAACAAACCGGTCAGGCTTGCCTGTTTGATTTCTTCGGGAATAACAAAATCCTTGTTAAAAAGAACATAGCGTTGTGATTTTTCCGTAAAAGAACATAAGCGGAACTTTTCAATTTCCTCCACGAGCAGTCGGGATACACCAATCACATCAATATTAAATACGGCGTGTTCGGCAACAGAACTGTGCCCCATTTCAAAAACTATGTTGCGGTTGGATTGGCGCGCCTTGTCCACTTCCTCGCGGGAGATTTCGCGCAATTCATTGACCGGTTTTGGGCTGCGGCTGATGCGCGCGTAAGCCGCCGAAATAGTTTCCGGCGTTAAATCCTGTTGCATTCCGCTTTTATCTTTTAGTGTGCGGATAAGATCATAATCCAAATTGTAGCCGGCAAGAAGAATTTTCATAAAGTTATTTAGTGTTCATGACCTTTCGTTTTCAACGACACTGTCGTATTTTATGTAATTTTGTTAAAAAAAGATACCGCTTAAAATGGCCTGTAAGGCATTTTTTTACATTTAAGGGATAAAGCCACCCTTGAAAACCAGCCTGTTTTAAAGGCTCACCAACTCAACACGGCCAAGTGTGTGTCCCAGAAAACGTTCGCCAATTGTTTGAAAGCGATAAGGCAAATCGCTTACATAAAAAACATAATCCGGCGGCAAGCAGTTTTGGTTGCCCATGTTTTGTTTATTGATCAACTCAGCGGCAATATCAGCCATTGCTTCCGCCGAGTCAATAAGCGTTACTTCCGGTCCCATAATATCCTGCAGTAATGGTTTTAAAAGCGGATAATGAGTACAGCCCAAAACCAGAGTGTCAATTTGTTCGGCAATAACCGGTTTTAAATATTCCTGAACGATCAGCTTTGTTGCCTGATGATCAAACCACCCTTCTTCCACCAGAGGCACGAAAAGAGGGCAGGCCTGCGAAAAAACCTTCGCTTCTTTATCCAAAAGGTGGATAGCCCGGGCGTAAGCGTTGCTGTTGATTGTTGCCGGTGTTCCAATGACTCCGATTGATTTGTTTCTGGTGTTTTGTATGGCCATGCGTGCGCTGGCGTCGATAACTTCTAGCACAGGCACCAGAGATAAATCAATTATCGATTGATGGGCGACTGCCGCCATCGTATTGCAGGCGACAATCAACAGCTTCACGTCTTTCTTAATAAGAAATTCAGTAATTTGCGCCGCGTAGCGATTGATGGTTTCCACTGATTTAATGCCGTAGGGCACGCGCGCGGTATCGCCGAAATAAATGATGTTTTCAAAAGGCAGGCGTTCCATCAGGGAACGGACAACCGTCAGGCCGCCAATACCGGAATCGAACACACCTATGGCATTATTTGTTTTTGTATTCATGAGTTATATTCTTCTTTAAATTGTCTATTTATACAAGGTTACTACCGAGGGAATGTTTATCATAACTAATCAGAATATAGCAAGATTTCTTGTAGATATTTTTATAGCAAAGAGAGAGACGCACAGAGCAGATGAAAAAAGAATACGAGAGAATAAGAAAAAAACAAAGAGGTTTCCTTAACTCCTAAAAAAAAGGAATCCAAATGTTCCAAGATATAGTTTAAATATGTATCGGAAACTTGCTCAGCACGCTTTGCGTTTCTACTCTTCACGTCCTTTTGTACCATCCCAAAATTCTTCCGGCTTTTCACCAGTATAACCGGCAAACAATGTTTTAAGATCATATTTTTTACGTTTCTGAATAATAATCATATTTCTGTTAACAAGTAATTCAACAGAATTGTTAACATGAATTCCCATCGTATCAATTAATTTTTTGGGTAGTCTGATTCCTTGACTGCCACCCCAACTTTGAATTTTGGTAAGCATCGCCACTCCTCTGCTGGAAAGTATATACATCTATAGACATCTGGTCGAGAAAAATTATCGGAGAGCCAGTCAAAGATTTGATTAAACTTTAAAGCTGGTCAAACCGTTGAAATCTAAAGTGGAAAAGTAATCTTTGACTGTTTCGGCACGGCGGATTTGCACAACTTCACCGTTTTCTCTTAAGAGCAATTCCGCAGAACGGAGCTTGCCATTATAATTGAAGCCCATGGCGAAGCCATGGGCGCCGGCATCATGGATGACAATAATATCGCCGCTTTCCAGTTTGGGTAAATCGCGGTCAATGGCGAATTTATCATTGTTTTCACAAAGCGAGCCAGTTACGTCATAGACAAAATTATGAGGCTTCTTTTCCTTGCCCATAACCGTGATGTGGTGATAAGCGCCGTAAAGCGCGGGACGCATTAGATTGGCCATGCAGGCATCCAGTCCGACAAATTTTTTATAAGTATTTTTAATATGCAGAACGCGTGAAACAAGATAACCATAGGGGCCGGTGATATAGCGGCCGCACTCCGTAAAAAGTTTAATAGGGGCAAGGCCGTTGGCGACAATGATTTGTTCATATTTTTTCTTAATGCCGCGGCTCATTTCTTTTAAGTCGATGCGTTTTTGCTCCGGTCGGTAAGGAATACCCACTCCCCCGCCGATATTGACAAATTCAAATTTGATTTTCAGCTTTTGTGAAATTTCCACTATCAGCTTAAACAATATTTCCGCCGTTTCTTCAAAATAATGGGCATCGAGTTCATTGGATGCGACCATGGTATGAATACCGAATCGTTTGACTCCTTTTTCTTTACAAATTTTATAACCTTCAAAAAGCTGTTCCCGCGTGAAGCCGTATTTCGCCTCTTCGGGATGACCGATTATGATATTTCCTTTTTTCAATCGGCCGGGATTGTAGCGGAAGCAAATCAATGAAGGCAATCCGGCGCATTTTTCCAGATAGTCAATATGGCTGATATCATCCAGATTGATATTGGCTTTTAATTTTTTTGCCAGCAGATATTCTTCTACGGGTGTGTCATTGGAAGAAAACATGATTTCTTCGCCAGAGATCCCTGTTTTTTGCGCCATGATCAGTTCCGCCAGCGAACTGCAATCCGCGCCGAAGCCTTTCTTGTGCAGGATTTTCATCAGGTAGGGATTAGGTGCGGCTTTGACAGCAAAAAATTCTTTAAACCCTTCGTTCCAGGCAAAGGAGTTTTTGAAATCGCGGGCGTTCTCCCGAATGGCTTTTTCATCATAAAGGTGAAAAGGCGTCGGATATTTTTTTATGATTTTTTCAATTTGGTTTTTCGTAAAAGGCAATGGTTTTCCCTGCATAAAACTCTCCTGCATTAGAGTATTAAAATATCGTACGGAAATTGCGTATAACTAAAGAACAAATTTACGGTAAAAAGTAAAATTTATCAATGTTATTTTCTGTCAGGAAAACTTAAAGGTGAATATAAAGTTAAAAGAAAAAATGTTTAATAGAAATATAAGTGATCGAGGAGATAATGGCTGAAATGGGAATGGTTAAGATCCATGCCCAGATGATGTTTCCGGCAACACCCCAGCGCACAGCGGAGAGCCTTTTCGTGGAACCGACACCGACGATAGCGCCGGTTATTGTGTGAGTTGTGCTGACGGGTATTCCAAAAACAGATGCGCCAATAATGGCGCAGGCCGCAGCAGCTTCCGCGCTAAAACCACCCATAGGGCGAAGCTTGGTAATTTTGGTTCCCATTGTTTTAACGATACGCCAGCCGCCAAACATAGTCCCCATTGCGATTGTAGTGTAGCACATGATAATAATCCAATAGGGAATGTTGAAACTGGAATTAATCAGCCCCTTGCTGTAAAGGACTATCGCAATTATTCCAATTGTTTTCTGCGCGTCATTCATGCCGTGGCCGAGTGAATAGATCGCCGAAGAAATAAACTGTAATTTTCGGTAAAGCTTATCGGAACGGGCCATGTTGGAATTGCGGTTTAGATTGAGAGAAAGCACCATAAAAAAAAAGCCTAAAAACATGCCTATTGCCGGTGAAAGAACGATGAAGACAGTAGTCTTTATTATACCTGACCAGACAAGTGTGCTGGTACCTGCTTTGGCAATACCCGCGCCGATAAGTCCGCCAATCAGAGCATGAGATGAACTGCTGGGAAGTCCGTAATACCACGTTGTAAGATTCCAGATGATTGCGCCGCTGAGGGCGGAAAGAATGACTAAATTATCGACAATATCGAGATGGATAATGCCCCTGCCGATAGTTTGAGCAACCTGTGTTCCAATAAAAAATGCAGCGACAAAGTTAAAAAATGCGGCCCAGAGTACCGCTTGCTTGGGAGAAAGCACTCTTGTGGAAACAATAGTGGAAATCGAATTGGATGAATCATGAAAGCCGTTAATGAAATCAAAAACCAGCGCGACAAGAACAAGAAATATGACAAAACCCATCGACTCAAGCATGTTTCAGGACAATCCCTTCCACAATGTTGGACACATCTTCGCAAACATCAATTGCTTCTTCAAGGAGTTGAAAAATATCTTTCCATTTTATAAGTTCGATCGCGTCTTTTTCGTTTTCAAAAAGATTGGCCATGATAGTTCTTAAGACAATATCGCCGGCATTTTCCAGTGTGTTGATTTCCACACAACCGGCTAGAATCATTTCAGAGTTTTTCATGTTGCGCATCGCCTGAACAATGCTTTTTACTTTTTTTATCGCATCATTCAATATTTGCGCCTGCTTGATTATTGCATCCGCCGGCTTTTTGACTTTATAAAGATGAACGCGGACGGCAGTGGCTTCAATGACATCCATAATGCTATCCATTTTATTAACAAGGGCGTAGATATCTTCACGGTCAATAGGAGTGAGGAAAGTCTTGTGCATTTTTTCATATGTTTTATGGGTAATACCATCCGCTTCGTGTTCAATTTCCTTGAGCTTGGCGACTCTCTCCTCAGAAAAATCACGAGTTCGAGCCATTTCCAGAAAAAGCTTACCACCCTCTTCAATTTTGTCGGCCAGCTCTTCAAAAAGTTCAAAAAAATTATCTGTTTTAGGAAAAAGGCGCATGAGAAATACCTCTCTTTATTTTTTCCATGGGTTTATAAATTCAGGCAGTCTTCTAGCGAATTTTGAAAAAAAATGCAAGCTGTTTAAAAGCATAATATCCCCGCTTTGAGGGCTTTCCGCGTGTTATTAAAGAGTTTTGACGTATATAATTTTACTGTCGCCTTCCATATAAAAATCCTTTAAGACGGCTTCTTTTTGATAACCGCAGCTCTCATAAAAACCATGGGTTGGTTGATACTGGTGACGGGAAGATGTTTCCACGTAAATTCGTTTGCCTCCCAGATCGTAAATAATGTTTTCCGTTCTCTTCATTAAGTCTTTGCCCAGACCAGCGCCTCTTAATTTTTCATCAATAGCAATCCAATATAGATCGTAACTGCCGGACGTTGCCGGAATAAGGCCGAAGCAGGTATATCCGACAACGCGTTTTCCATCTTCGGCAAATAAAAACTGGTAAGAGCTGTCATGGGGCTGCGTCAGCTTTTCTTCCGCCAGTTCCAGCGCGATGTCTATTTCCTCGGCGGAAAAAAAACCGCTGGATTTTACAATATCGGCAATGGCTCCGATATCTGAATACTGTATATGCTGACGATAGATGAAATCATTCATAAAAAAATAATCCAGTTTGCGGTAAAATTATTTCATCGCGTTATTGATTATCAAACCGATAGCTTCATGATATTTAATTTTTGCCTGTTGAAGCGCGGCGGCAAAACCGGCGTCACGCGATAAACAGGGATTTGAATTTATTTCCAGTACCCACGGCTTGCCGTTATTATCAACTCGAAAATCAACGCGCGCGTAACCGCGTAATGAAAAAAGATCCCAGCAGCGCAAAGCGATTTCACGCAAAGACGATATTATATTAGCATCTTCTTTATGGAAGTCAAATTTTCGTATCGTATTATTGTACTCAAAAGAATCCGCGTCCCATTTAGCCTTGTAGTCAACTATTTTTAGTTTGTCCGGGGCATAATCCATAAATAACATTTCCGCTATCGGCAATACTTTAACGCCATTTTTACCGGAGATGAGGGCTACGTTAAATTCACGTCCGTCAATATAGGCTTCGGCATAACAGGAACCGCCAAGTTTTTCTTTGCGTCGTTTCATTTCCTTTAAGATTTTTGCTTTACTTGTATAACCAATAATCGAGTTCTCATCAAGACCGATAGAAGCGTGTTCCCATGAAGACTTGATTAAATATGTCTTGGCATTATCTTTTTGGGAACAGAAACCATCATGCTCTATCCAATCTGGAGTGGAAATGTCGGCATGGAGCATGATTTTTTTGGCAAGAGATTTATTCGATGTTTGAAACACGGCTTGTGTACCGCAGCCAGTATAAGGAATCCGCAAAGTATCGAGAATGGAAGGAGCAAAATAAATCAAACTGCCCATGGAGGCTAAAGTTTCCACAATATTGAAAACGGCTAACGGTTTTAAGGATTTTAATTTTATTATCGTCTGATTTAGATCAAGGCCAAAAGGCAGAAGCGTGGGTTCGTAACCCAGTTTGTGCAAAGCTTCGGCGATTGTTTCGGCTTGCTGGAGACAATCAAGTTCATCCTCTGCGGCATTGGGAGAAACATCGCTGTGTAAAATTACAACTTTTTTCATCATTCAATTTTTGCCGGATTTTAACCGTCTTAGTTTATTGTTTTATTGGTTATCTTGGCACGCCACAGGGCCGATTCAATAATGGAGCTGATTAATACATGATAGCTCATGCCCAGCAGATTGCAGAGAATGGGCAAATCCGAGCGCTTAGGGTTTAGTCCGGCAAGTGAATTGACTTCCATGAAATGCGGCGCTCCATGGGCATCAGAGCGCAAATCCACACGCCCGGCATCTTTTAAATCCAAGTTGCGCCAGACTTTAAGGGCGATTTTCCTGGCTTGCTTGGCTTCGTCATCATCAACCAAAGCGTATTGGACGAGATTTTCGTAATGTTCCTTGTTTTCATAGGAATAAGCATTTTGTTCCGCAGTTGGCTTTAAAATAACTTCTATTACTCCCAAGACCTTAGCATCTTTTCCGGTGCCTAATATGCCGACTGTAAATTCACGGCCGGGAAGATATGTTTCGATGAGCGCAGGCTGCTTAAAGGTCTGTAAAATATATTTGCAGGTCCGACGCAATTCTTCACGATTGGTTATTTTTGACAGCGCCGTTATGCCTTTGCTGGTTCCTTCCGCTACCGGTTTGGCAAAAAGAGGAAAAGGAAGATTAATTTTGTCAATGTCCGAATCATGGTTAACTACAGCAAAATCAGGCGTGGGTATTCCTAAATCGCGGAGAACATGCTTGGTCATTCCCTTATGGAGAGAAAGGGTATGACCTAGTGGATCGGAAAAAGTATAGGGGATGTTGTATGCGTCCAACAGAGCGGGAATTTGTGCTTCGCGTCCGAAACCATACAGGCCTTCAGCAATATTAAAAACGAGATCCCAGCGGTTTTCTGCGGCAAGCCGGCAAGTCAACGCTTTTACGTTGCCAATTCGATCAGCTTGAAAACCGTTATCTAAAATCACCTTTTCAATAGCTTCGATTGTATCGAGAAGATCAAATTCCGCCGTTTCTTCGAGGTTATATCCTTCTTTCAAGTAATCATCGCGTAGATCATAGGTTATGCCAATTTTCAATTTTTTGCTGACGCGACTCAATGTTAAATTATCTACCCCCTGCAATAAATTTCCGCCAGTTTAATGTATATCCTTCGATTTTGCGTGGTTGTCGGGGTAGCGGAAAATATTACCTTCGTAATTGCGCAGCAGCAAGGCGCCATTTTCCCATCCGATGGCATATTCGGGAAGCAGAGGAATTTTGCCGCCGCCACCGGGAGCATCGACAACATAAGTAGGCACAGCATAGCCGGTAGTATACCCGCGCATGCCTTGAATAATTTCAATACCCTTGCTTATCGGTGTCCGGAAATGAGAAGAGCCGGGAATCGGGTCGCACTGATATAGATAGTAAGGACGAACTCTGATTTGTAGTAGGCCATGCACCAATCTCATCATGGTGACAACGTCATCATTGATATCGGAAAGCAGCACGGTCTGACTTCCCAACGGAATGCCGGCGTCGGCTAGACGGATACAGGCGGCGCTCATTTCCGGCGTTAATTCGTCGGGATGGGTGATATGAATGCTCAACCATAAAGGATGATATTTTTTCAGCATAGCGGTAAGAGCCGGAGTTATTCTCTGAGGCAAAACAACAGGTACTTTGGTTCCTATACGCAGAAGTTCAATATGAGGAATTTTGTGCAGACGCATTAACAGCCAATCCAGCTTTTCATCGGACAAGGTTAAAGGATCGCCGCCGGAGAGAAGTACGTCCCGGATGTTTTTATTGCCGGCAATATATTCTATAGCCTTTTCCCATTTTTCGAAGTCGACAAGATGCTGATTACTGCGTTCGATAATTCGGGAACGTGTGCAATAGCGGCAATATGTCGAACAGTGGTCGGTCACTAAAAATAGCACGCGATCGGGATAGCGATGAATAATGCCCGGCACCGGAGAATCGGCATCCTCGCACAGAGGATCTTCTTCTTCGCCTGCGGTATGCAAGCATTCATCTACAACGGGAACAACGCAGCGGCGCAGCGGATCTGAAGGATCATCAGAATCGAGTAGGCTGGCATAATAAGGCGTAATGGAAACAGGCAACGCTCCCGAGTGATGCATCATTGCCTGACGTTCATTATCCGAAAGATTAAGTATTTGAGACAAGGTGTCGACGTCCCTGATGGCGTTACGCAACTGCCAATGCCAGTCAAACCATTCCATGCGGGTAATTTCGGGATAATTTCGGTTTCGGAAAATACGTGATCGAGGGGAATCTTTAAAAGGAAATAAAACTCTATCTGACTTTTTTTTAATCGGGTAAAGAGAAACATCTTCTTTGAATAACAAAAAGTCACTTACATCATTTTTAGCATTAACAAGACCGGTCAACGGACCAGGAGGTTCCTCCTCCTCATTAAATAGGGTCTCGTTTTCCATTTTGTTCCTCCTTCTGGGGGTTTCCCTCCCGTGAAATTATTTTGTAATAAAAAATTACAAACTTTTATAATTTTAATGTACTCATCTGGAATATTTGTCAACACTTTTTTTTATTTTTGTCATAAAAAAATAAAATATTTTTTAAAGGGATCTTTCTTAAAAATAATATTCTCGAACTTTTTCAGCTTTATTTGACGGCCTAATGTGCAAATTCGATTATTTGATCGGGCCCAATATGAAACCTTTGATGTTGCGCAAACACTGATGGAATCTATATCAGAGCGTTATGGAAGCGACCGACCGAGGTGAGGGGTGGTTCCATGGGAAAAGAAAATCCTTTTGGAAAAATGGATGGAAAGGTCTGGCGATGTGAAATTATGTCTAACGTAGATCGTCTGGCGAACTGCTCGTGTTTGGTTAAAGATCGGGGCGGGTTTAGCAAACGGAAAAAAGAAGTAGGCAAAAAAAAGTATTTTTAGTAACAGTAGAAACACAAGAGACCAGTTTGCTGGTAGACATGGAGAAAACGAATGCCCGAATTGCCCGAAGTGGAAACCCTGAGCCGCCAACTGCAAGAAAAGATTTGCGGCGGTAAAATATTAGCTACCGAAGTTTACGACGATAAACTGGATGGCATCAAAAATCTTAAAGGAAGAATAATCACGGCGGTTGAGCGCAAGGGCAAAACAGTAGCCATTCTTCTTGATGACGGGAATTGCGTGTTAATCCATCTGCGCATGACAGGAAGGCTTTTTTGGCAGAAGGATTCAGCAAGGCCGAAACATAGCCGTTGGAGAATGACATTTGCCGATGGCAATGTCTTTCTCATTGATCCACGCCGTTTTGGCACGATCAGGATATTAAAGAAATCGGAAGGCGACCCCGATAAAGATATTTTTAAAGAATTTGATCTTAAGGCTTTCCTGAAAAACCATGGAAGCCGCAGGACAAAAGTTAAATCACTGATTATGGATCAAAGAGCCGTCGCGGGTGTAGGCAACATTTACGCGTGTGAGATTTTACACCGAACCGGTATTCATCCCGAACGAATAGCGGCGACATTAACGAAAGATGACTGGAAAAAAGTATTTCGTCAGGCCAAAGTCGTGTTGAAGACAGCGATTAAAAAAAGAGGCACATCTATTTCCGATTGGCGCGATTTGTATGGCTGTAAAGGCGAAAACCAGCACGAGTTAAAAGCCTATGGGCGGGAAGGGAAGAGCTGTTCAATTTGCGGCGGTACAATTTCCAGGATAAAGCAAAACGGACGCAGTACATTTTTTTGTCCCGATTGCCAGAAGTAATATGTTCCGACCTATACTTGACCCGATAGATAGTGTCCAATCAAGATGTGCCTTGACAATTGTTACACCTATAAAGGTTCAGTGTTAAGCAGTCATTAGAATTAAGGATTACGGTTTGAAAGAGAGGTTCCATACGGTAGAAGGTCTTTCTTGTTTTGCTTATTCTCATACAATAATTTGTCTACTTACCGATCATCACTAAGCCCGCTTTTTCTCCAGAATCATCTCCATCAAGGCGTCGATTCGGGTTTGAAACTGGGCCATTGAGAACTTCTCGCCATCCATATGGTCGCCGTCGAACATGACGCTGGGCACGGAGAGTTCCTCGGCAAGGACCCGCCCGATGTCCATCTGCCCCATCGAGATGGGCCTGCAGCTCCGATTAGAATGGAGAATGGCCCCGTCGATCTTATAGTCCCGGATGGCCCTGGTGATCAGTTCAATCCGCTTGTTCAGCGACACGCAGGAGACCAGCGGATAGGAGACGAGGGACTTGTAGGCAATGCTCTCCAGCGGCTCATCCGGATTTAGTCTCAGCGACCAAGCGGAGGTATACGTTTCCGCCACCACCACGGCATCCCACTTCTCGAAGTAGTTGAAGAGATGCATGTTGTACCAGAGCGGAATGTTGTCCCAGAAAAGCCGTATCTTCTCATGAGGGATCACACCCTCCCCCCGGGCCACCTTCTCCTTGACCTCACGCAAGACATCTTTCAAAAAATTCACGGCGATTTCGGTTCCGTGCCGGGTCACCATCACAAACATGATGCCGATCTCCGCGGCGGAAAACGGGGAGGGAACCGTCGACCGCGTTGCCATGATCTCGTCCCAGAGCCGGCACGCCTCATTCGTATGGATGACGGCCTGCCGCAGTTTATCGATATCGAATTTCAAACCGGTCTCATCCTCCAGGAAACGGATCAGCCGCTTGATCTGGGCCACCCCATACGCGATATGACGTTTTTCGATCTTCTCCATGGCTACCTGTGGAAGGTCGGCTCGGAAAACCGGGACTTTGAAGTGATCGCACATCACCTGGAAGGCCTTCATGGTGGGGATGCAGCCGGCCCCGAAGGAGATGAGGAAGTCGGGTGCGGGAAGGCCGTTAAGCGGCTGGTTCTCCTCGTTGATTCCGTCCAGTGCATAGCCCACGTTGTTCCGGAAATAGCCGCAGAGATCCCCCGAAAAACCCCTTTTGGCCGCATATTCGAAGTTCTTTCGGTTGGTGCCGATGGCGGCGCAGAGGGGCGCCCAGTTTTCCGGGAAGACCGGGGTGATTCCCAGGGCGCAGAAAAGCTCGATCAGGCCGTTCATCGGCGGATCCAGATCACGGGGCGTCCTTCGGCCTTGGCCCTGTGCCCCTCCGCGTAAAAATCGGTGATGATCTGCCTGAGGGTCGTGTTCGCCTGGAGCCGCTTCCGGGTTTTCTTCTCTTCCATTACCGAGCCTCCAGCATTTCAAAAAAACCTTCCAGCCGTGTCTGCATCTGTCCGCTAAGCCCTTCCGCTTCCAATTCCAGTTGTATCTGGGGTATCCCTTTTTCTATTAATACATTTTTCAGGAATGGATGATCCGCCAAATGAGGTTCGCAGAACTTCTGGTGTATGAAGATAACGGCATTCACATCAAAGGCGGAGATCGTCTTTAGAATATAGTCCTTCCTCCCGGGGAAATCGGCCCTCGAACCGCAGGGTGGGCGATCGAGATAATATTGGACAAGCGCCGATAGAGGATCTTTCCGCTGCGGAATCCTCTTACGCACCAGTCGATATCCCAGACAAGTGTCATCCGCAACGATGTCTCCCCCGAGATCTTCAATTCGTCCAAGTATATCCTGATCGGAAACGACGCTTCCAGATATCATAATACGATGCCTCGCACCTTTTCTAGGGCTAGTCCGGATATTCGACAAATATCTATCGTAAAAGGGAACAACCGTTTCTATAGGCAACACCTGTAGTGCCAGGTTCATGTTGTACAGATCAATATAGCGGACTAACGAACCGTTTATGTTTGCCTGATAGATTGCACTTATGCGCTCTCGGGCAGCATCATAGAGCCTGATAGACTCTTGAATCTTCTCGGCCGAGAACTGTTTTCCTGTAAAATCTTCAAGTGCGGTGATCAGAGCCGTGAATTCCGCTCTGCAGTATACGACGGCATCATCCGTGTTCATATAGGGGGCTCAGCAGGAAGGAAAAAGCAGGCTTCAAATTGCGACACCAGATATTGAACAACCCGCACGTTGAATCACAGGTGTAAGAGTGGATCAATCCATCCAGAAAATCATAGTAGCCGGCCAGACCCATAGCCATAATATCCGCGCCGGGGCATTAAAAGTCGGTAACAGCTCGTTTGCCCTTTCATTGTTAGTGTCTTCTCCCCAAAGCCTGACCGGCAGGATATCGAAGGCATGCAGAATCTCGACGGGAACATAAGAACATAGCGTGCCAAATACAAGACGACCGTTTTTCTCTTTCGTCTCCTGCGCTATTTCCTTATGACGGTGAACCAGATCTTTTAATTCCTGGTTCATGTTCCTCCTTCTTTGAGATGATATTTCTGAAGCCATTGTATAGTGCACTTTTCCACAGGGCGTTCTTGTTGATCTTACCCACGGCGGTGATTGGCAATTACTTCCTGATGTTAATATACTTAGATACTTCGTCATGAAGTATAAGAAACGCGTACTTGTGTGTCAAGGGAATTTCGATCAAAAAATGTAGGTTACAGGCAAAATGTTTTATTGATTTTATTTGGAAATATTACATCGAAGGGGAAAATTAGAAAATAATATTCAGGAAGTTATCGATAATCTTAACACTCACTGTCAGGTCAAGTTCAGTTCAGGGTAAATATATGAGTGAAAATTATTAATTATTTATTGAATTGTAATCTTCTATGAGCCATTGGCGGATTTTACTTTTCGGAGGCACTTCGCCCGCCGAGAAGACTTTATTATTTATTACCAGGGCCGGAGAGCCTAACAATCCATAATGCGCTAATTCTTTTAAGTCAGTAATGTTGTGCAAATTAGCGGCAATTTTCATTTCCGATAATAAATCACGGACATCATCCTCCAACTGACTGCAACGTGCGCAACTCATACCCAAAACTGCTATGTTCAGTCCGTGGCTGGGTTCCTCAGCAATGAGTAAACCTTCTGAAATCTTAAATTCGCGTAAAAGCGCGTGCCCGTAAGCGTCTTGTGCTGCGGGAGGCACGTAATTATTCGAGCAATTTCACTGAGCAAAATATTTTTAATGTCTTTGTCGTTCTTTCCTCGATGTGTTTCAGCGATTTTTTTTATTATATCTTCCAAGCCAACGATGCCAACCAGATGGTCATTAATCATAATTTGTTTGATTTCATCTTTAGCCATAGTGCTTCCCGGGATTTTTTATCGGTTACATCTATTAGTGCAAAACGATTTTGTACAAGGAGAAAAATTGATTTGTGTTAATAGCGAGTAAATAATCCGGGAATTATATTAAAACAATGTTTCATTTTTATCTTGACAATTGAAACAACGTTTCATATTCTGCTTGCAAGTAAAACATGAAAAATAAGGATATTATGATCACAGAAAAACCCGTAATCCCTGAAAAATTAAAAGAGACGCCTGTATCCGGTGGTGTTGCGACAATTTTCCATGAAAGATTTCCACGCGGTCAATATACGCGATATATCAAAAAAAAGTGAAATGACGCAGGGACTATATACAAATATTTTTCATCAAAGGAAGATCTTCTTTTTTCCATCATTGATGAAAAATTGCAAGTTATGGCGTTGATTATTGAGAATTCATCTCTTGCGGGAACCGAGGATATACGCGAGATGATGAGAAAAATCTATCCGGCTAACGATGAATTTCTTCGACGACAATCCTGCTCTTGCCGTTACGGCTTATATAACGGTTCCGTTGAAAAGCTTTATGGCGAATAAGACTTATAGAAGAGAAACAGAAATAGACATATGGAACGGGATAATCGAAAAGGCAAAAAAGAAAGGTGCGGTTATATCAGATATTGAAAATCATTATTTTGTTGACCTTTCTGTAATGATCACGACCAGACACATACAGAATTGGTATGTCCGTGGAATGAAATGGAACCGACAGAAACGATAGAAACAATCCTTTTGATTTTTTCTGGAAAGTCGTAGCGCCTCTGGTTGAAAAGAAATCGCGATAATATTTTTATTTCGTAAACGGTAAAAGTTTAATGATTCAGGAAATGTTTGTTATGAATTAAGTGGAACATCATCTTGTTCATGTCTAAGTATATGATATAATACGTATAAAATTATTAGGTTTGAAATTAAAAAAGTAGCAGTTATATAGAGGATAAAAATGGAAAAATTAGAAATTATTGAAAAAGCAAAATCTCAAAAGCGAAAAGCATTAACAGAAGCAGAATCAAAGGAAGTTTTAAAAAATTACAGCATACGGTAGTAGAAGAAAAAGCCGTTAAAACCATAGAGGAAACATATATAGCAGCGAAAAAAATAGGTTATCCTGTTGTTTTAAAAGGATTAGGATCCCGCCTTACACATAAAACAGAAAAAAGGTTTAGTTAAGCTCAACTTAAAAAATAAAAAAAGATGTTCGCTCTGCGGTTCTATATATAAAGGAAGCAGCAGGAAGAGATTTAGAGGGTTTTTTAATTCAACCGATGTTGGAAGGCAAAAGAGAATTTGTTGCCGGTCTTTTCCATGATGAACAATTTGGCGCTACAGTTATGTTCGGGTTAGGGGGAATTTTTACAGAAGCAATCGGGGATATTGTTTTTGCTCTTGCCCCTCTGGATGATAATGAAGCGCGAAAAATGATTGACGAGTTGCACGCACAGAAATTACTCGGCGCGTTTCGTGGGGAAATGCCCCGGACAAAGATGCGCTGATTAAAACGCTTGTCGTTTTATCCCGGATAGGCATGGAAATACCTGATATAAAAGAAATAGATATTATTCCGTTATTGGGTGATGCTAAGGGTAAGGTTACTGCTGTTGACGCTCTTGTAGTTTTAGGAAAAACAACAGATAAAAAAATATTTACTTTACCGGTAGATCCAAAAAATATTGGGAAATTATTTTACCCAAAATCAATTGCTTTTGTGGGAGCTTCTGCAAAAATTGGCAAATGGGGAAATTGTTCACTAATGTTGCTGCGGGGAAATATCAGGGGAAAATTTATCTGGTAAATCCTCAGGGCGGAGATATTGCAGGTAAAGAAGTTTTTAAATCTGTGACAGACATTCCTAATAAAATAGACCTTGCGGTTGTTACAGTTCCCGCAGAAAAGGTTTTGTCTCTAATACCTGAATTTAAGAAAAAAAGGTATAAAAAATGTATTACTGATATCGTCCGGTTTTAGTGAGGTCGGGGTGGAAGGAAAGGCGTTGAAACAGGAGTTGGTAAAAATACACGAGCAGCAGGTATATTAATTTTTGGTCCCAATACAATGGGCATATGCAATCCCTATATATCTCTTTATTGCACAGGTTCCCATGTGCGGCCAAAAGCAGGGAGCACTGTTTTAGTTACGCAGTCGGGGAATTTAGGAACACAATTGTTGGCTTTTGCCGCAAAAGAAGATATTGGAATCCGCGCATTCGGAGGTTCAGGCAATGAAGCAATGATAACAATTGAAGATGCGCTGGATGGATTTGAAGTTGATGATTTGACAAACACAGTTGTATTGTACATTGAAAGCATAAAAAATGGCCAGAGATTTTTTAAGTCGGCGAAACGAGTTGGCAAAAAAAAGCCTGTTATTGTCTTAAAGGGAGGCCGTACATCCGCAGGCGCCAATGCAGCGGCCAGCCATACTGGAGCAATGGCTTCGGATATAAAAGTATTCATGGCCGCTTGCCGGCAAGCAGGTATCGTACAGGCTGAAAATCCCATGGACTTACTGGATCTTTCTGCGGCATTTTCTTCGTTACCGTTCCCCAAAGGGAATAGAGTTGGTCTTTTGACTTTAGGAGGAGGCTGGGGAGTTGTAGCATCCGATTTATGCATGGAAAATGGTTTGGAGATACCAAAATTATCTGATGAAATAATCTCTAGAATTAATAAATTATTACCGCCTTTCTGGAGCCATGCTAATCCAATAGATGTTGTAGGGGATATGAATACAGAAATATATATGAAAATTCTCGAAGAACTGATTCAATGGTCAGAATGTGATGCCATAATCCACATGGGGATTATCGGAAGAGTAATTATGATTAAATCGACTTTGGAATCAAGTGTTGCTGTGGATAATAAATATAATTCTAAATTTGTGGAAGATTCTGTGCTTCGTCTCGAAAATATTGAAAAACAGACAATCGAGCAGGCCGTGCAATTAATGGAAAAATATAAGAAACCAATAATAGGAGTCTATTTGCTCAATGATGATAAAACACGAACAATAACTGATGTAAATGGATGCAAATATAATGGAGTAAACTTTATTACTCCGGAACGAGCGGTTAAAGCACTGGCCAAAATGTATAAATATGCCGAGTGGCTGAAGGGGTAATGTTTCACGTGAAACATTTTTATTTCTTCGATGTGGGGTAAGCGATCAAGCTATAACCATAGGAGTTATGTGCCTCGTTAATGTATCGTTGCGGATAGATACCCACGGTATCTGCTAAGCCTACAAAATAGGTGAGGAAGAGGGGTAAAAAGACGGCGTTATTGTCGGGCATGATGAAAGAAAATATGTCATTTGCGATTACGGAGTGTCATCGGATAATTTCCGGTTTCAAAGCGAATATAATATTGAGCCGACGGCTAAGCCAATAAAGATAGCGCTTTGATTTGGAAGTGAAATAAAATCAAAATTTCAAGGAGGGTAATATGTCGGAAATCAGATTTGATGGAAGAGTAGCAATTGTGACCGGAGCTGGAGCGGGTTTAGGTCGTTCCTATGCGCTGGAATTTGCCAAAAGAGGCGCCAAGGTAGTAGTCAACGATCTGGGCGGTTCCCGTGATGGTTCCGGCGCCAGCCATAGCGCTGCCGATGTAGTTGTCGATGAAATCAAGGCACTGGGCGGCCAGGCCGTTGCCAACTATGATTCAGTGGCAACAGTCGCCGGCGGAGAAGGTATCGTCAAGACAGCCGTTGACGCTTTCGGCAAGGTCGATATCCTGATCAACAATGCTGGAATTCTCCGCGATAAAAGTTTTTCCAAGATGACGGAAGACGAGTGGGACCTGCTGAACAGCGTTCATCTCCGTGGCGCTTACTGCGTAACCAAACCGGCTTTTAACGTGATGCGCGAGAACCAGTATGGCCGCATCGTCTGCACTACTTCCGGTGCCGGTCTTTACGGCAACTTCGGACAAGCCAACTACAGCGCTGCCAAGATGGGGCTGGTTGGGCTCATGAACGTCCTGAATATCGAAGGTGCCAAATACAACATCAAGACGAATACCATTGCCCCGGTCGCCGCCTCCCGCTTGACTGAGGACGTGCTGCCGCCGGACCTGTTTAAGAAACTGAAACCGGATTATATAATGCCCATAGTCCTTTTCCTTGCTTCCGAGGCCAATCAGGATTCCGGCATGATCTTCAATTGCGGGGCTGGCTGGTATAGCCGCACGGCAGTTGTTTGCGCGAAGGGAGTCACCATCGGCGACGGCAAACGTCCAATCAAACCGGAAGAGATCCAGGATAACTGGAATATCATCAAAGGGTTGGACGGGGCGAAACCGCTTGGCAGCGTAGCCGAATCTTTCGAATATATGATGCCGCTTCTCAAATAAGAAAATCTTTTGGGGGCGAATTTATAATCTCTCCCCAGGGATGTTTGATGGTATCGTAAAAAACGGAAATATTCGTCGAATCATCACGATCGCAGGCGAATAGCCCGACGAATTCCGGGGAGAAATATTGAAATAATTAAAGATTTCTCATCACTCTGTTTCTGGAAATAGGTATAAATATAAGTAAATTGTTGCTGAAAAAGAGATAAAGAGGTTAACTACTTAATATATTTGACAGTTTATCCGTCAGGCTAAAAAATAATATTAAGTTGTTTTAATATTTATGAAAAAAAGTTGTTTACGATAGTAATATGCAGTTCCTGTCGTTGCTCATGGAATCGATAAAAAAGCAATGATAGCTGCCGCCGCAGCTAAAAAAACTAAAAAAATGGAGGAAAAAAATGAGAAGAGTTAATGTTATCGGTGTCGGTATGACAAAATTTACGTCGCCCAAAGCCCTGAGGCCTTACACGGAAATGGGCAAGGAGGCGCTTCTGGATGTTTTCAAGGATGCCGGGGTTGATTACAAAGAAATTCAGCATGCTTATGTGGGATGGGTTTATGCCGATAGCTGTGCCGGACAGAAGGTTTTGTATGAAGCAGGTATGACGGGAATTCCCATCTTCAACGTGAACAATAACTGCTCCACGGGATCGAGCGCCCTTTTCCTTGCCCGTCAGGCGGTTGCCTCCGGGTTGGTTGAGTGCGTTCTGGCACTTGGTTTCGAGCAGATGACCCCCGGCGCTCTGGGGATGGTCTTCAGTGACCGCCCAGTCCCCATGCAGACATTTTTTGAAAAGCTGTTCGAAGTCATCCCGTCCGTGGAGGGCGTCGCCATGGCATCCATGCTCTTCGGCGGCGCCGGTGTTGAGCATCAAAAGAAATACGGCACCAAGAATGAAACCTTTGCCAAGATCGCCGTCAAGGCGAGAAAGCACGGCGAGCACAATGAGCGAGCTATCTTCAGGAATCTCGTTACACTCGAGGAAGTGTTGGCTTCGCCGCCACAGGCCCCGCCGCTGACCCGTTTACAGTGCTGTCCGCCGACATGCGGTGCGGCCGCAGCAATTGTTTGTTCAGACGAATTTGCCAAGAAACACAACATCAGCAAACCGGTGTATATCGCTGCCCAATCAATGTATACCGACTTTGCCAGTTCCTTTGAGAGCAGAAGCCCCATGAGTATAGTCGGCTATGATATGACTGCTGCGGCCGCGAAAGAGGTCTATGAAAATTCAGGCATCGGCCCCAACGAAGTGGATGTGGTCGAACTGCACGATTGTTTCACCTGCAATGAGCTAATCACCTACGAAGGACTGGGACTCACTCCCGAGGGAACGGCCGAGAAATTCATTGAAGACGGCGATAATACCTACGGCGGTCGCGTAGTCACCAACCCTTCAGGAGGTCTGCTTTCCAAGGGCCATCCACTGGGCGCCACGGGCCTTGCCCAGTGCGCCGAACTTGTCTGGCAACTCCGCGGGGAAGCCGGTGTCCGTCAAGTGGAGGGTGCCAGGATCGCACTCCAGCAAAATATCGGCCTCGGCGGCGCCGTAGTCGTAACCATGTATCGTAAAGATTAAGGAGCAAACTAATTGCTTCAGTAACACCGGGGGCATAATACCTGTTCACAAAATAAAGGAGTTAAGAAATATCATGATTAAATAAGCAGAGAGGCAACTTCATGAAAAATGTATTAGTTACTACGGGAGCCGGCGGCTTCATAGGTCGCATGTTGTTGAGGAGTTATTAAAAGAAAACATCGAGGTCAGGGCTCTTATAAGACCAGGGGAATCTCTGACCAATCTGAAAGGGATGGAAATTGAAAAGGTCGAAGGCGATGTCTTAAAGAGCAAAAACATGTTTGCCTTCCCCGGCGGTATCAACATCGTGGGCGTGGAGGATGTTGCTCGGGGCCATGTCCTGGCCGCCAAGAAAGGCAGAACCGGCGAGCTCTACATCCTGGGTAACATGAATGTCTCCATGAAGGAATTCATGCAACTGGCATATAAGGCGGCCGGTTTTACGGTAAGGCCGATCCTCACCTTCCCGGTGCCAATGCTGAAAATCTCCGTTTCCGTTTTTAAATATTGGGCCGATAACATTGGTCACAAAACACCCCTGACCACGCCTCCGGAAGTGAGTTACGCCTCCCAGTATCTGTTCTTTGATAACTCCAAAGCCCTAAACGAATTGGGTTTAACCTTAACACCAATCGAGGAGACTCTCCGCGATTCGGTACGTTGGTTCCGCGAAAACAGCTATGCTCCATAGATAGGGAAGTAAAAACAGATAAACCATCGGCAGAAGTGAATTAGCGACGTTTGATCAAGAAAGGAAGGTCTATGCCCAGAAAGTGCTTCAGTCTGGTGCTGGCCGATATGGCCAGATATAATCCCGGGGGAAAGGCAATCATTTACGGCGAGAAAAAAGTTACATGGAGGGAGTTGAACAACCGGGTCAACCGCTTTGCCAACGCATTGAAGGCCTTGGGCATAAAAAAAGGCGATCATGCCATTATTCTCTTTCACGACTGCCCCGAATTCATCGAGACCAATTACGCCCTGCAAAAGATCGGTGCCGTACCCATCCCCATGAACTTCCGTTTCGTCGCCCGGGAGATCGAATACCAGACTGATCAATCCGATGCGGTGGTTTTCATCTGCGAAGACATCTTTATGGAACAGATACAAAAGGCGCTGCCCAACTGCAAAAAACTCAAGACGGTGATTTGCGTGAGAAGGGGCATAGCACCCCTACCTGCGGGGATGCTGAACTACGAAGAGTTCATGGATAAACATCCGCCCACGGAGCCGCCGCCGGTCACCACGGAGGACGACATCTGTACGATCTCTTATACAGGCGGGACTACGGGAATGCCCAAAGGAGTGGTTCTGACCTACAGAAATTTCTGGAATCTGGCCGGGTCTATGTTCGGAGATCTGCTTGGCAGGGTGGCTGGCGATCCCAAGGCAAACTTCGGCCGAATCATTGGCACGCTGACGCCCATCCCTGGTATGGAAAAGATCATCAATACACTGATTGCCCTTAAAGGCGTCCGACCTTTTCTGGCCCGATCAATCCCCCGCCTCCTTCCCAAGACCTTTAGTACTCCCATGGGGCCTCTGCTCAACCGCTTCACGGGGGGATTTTCCATGTTTCTCAACATGCCCCTTTTTCACATGGCCAACTATCAGGTTTTGATTATCGGCCCCATATCGGGGCTGTCGCGATTCATCCTGCGACCCGGCATCAGCTTCGATCCAAAGGAGGCTCTGGAGATTATCGCAAAGGAAAGACCCATGCTGGTCATGTTCGTCCCCACCCAGTGGAAGAAGGTCTTGGACTATCCCGACCTGCAAAAGTTCAACAGAAAGTCTGTGTTGGTGGCCATGACTGGTTCGGGCGTCAATCCCGCCCAGCAGAAGAAGAGGATCCTCAAGGAATTCCCCAACGCCCTGGTGGCCGACGTCTTTGGTCAGACGGAGATGACTCCCGATACGAGCATCCGCCTCGATGCTTCCGAAGAAAGCCTCAAGGATCGCTGTGTGGGAAAACCTCTGGCCGGCGTCGAAATCAGAATCGTCGATGAAAAGGGGAAAGAAGTTCCACCCGGAGAAGCGGGAGAAATACTTTACCGTAGCGGCACCATCATGAAGGGGTACTATGGCGACCGGGAAAAAACAGCGGAAGTGATCAAGGATGGTTGGTTCCATTCCGGCGACTTGGGTTATCTGGACAATGACGGGGAAATTATTGTCGTAGACCGGATGAAGGAGACGATCTCCACGGGCGGCGAGAAGGTCTACCCCCATGAGGTGGAGAAAATTCTAGAGTCCCACCCCAAGGTAGAATATGCCTGCGTGATAGGTGTCCCCGATGAAACGTGGGGAAGTACCGTCCGGGCGATCATCGTTCTTTATGAAGGAGAACAGTTAACGCATGGTGAGATCATCGAGTGGTGCCGCGACAAGATGACTGGCTTCAAGAGACCCAAGACGGTAGTGTTTGCCAAGGAGTTGCCTTTGAGCCCTGTGGGAAAGGTGATGCGGGCCCAGGTTAAAGAGAAGTATGGACGTCCTTGAAACAGATAGGGGCGGGTGATGAAAATTGCCTTCGCAGTAATAAACAACAAAAGAGGAAACGACACATGGCAGATAAGAACAAAAGTTTTGTAAATCTGATGAAGGCACTTCCCAAGATTGCCACCATGGAGCAGACACAGGGGCTTTTGAAAAGCATCGTCACCCAATGGGGGGCGAAAAATGCGCTGCGGATCTTATCACGCACCACCAAGAGGATGGGGGTAGTGGCGGCCCTAAAAGGGGTGCTCAACTTCCGCCTGGATAAATTCATGCCCAACCTCTTAATCTCCAAGTGGGAGGTCCTGGGAGACCGCGAAGCCATCATTTCCGGGGAAAAGAGAATCACCTTCATCCTGCTTAAGGACAGGGTCTTCCGCCTGGCCAATGGCCTCCAGGGGCTGGGACTGAAACCGAAGGACAAGTTCGCCGAGCTCCTCTACAACGGCAACGAGTTTTTCGAAGCCTTCTTCGCAGGCTGTTTTATCGGCTGTCCCATGCCCTTCTTGAATTGGCACATGCACGGAAACGAATTGGCCGAGGCGATCAACCGGGGCGCTCCGAAACTACTCATCTTCGACGAAGAATTCACCGACGAAATCATTGCCATTAAAGACAAGCTCACTACCATCCGCCACTTTGTCGTTGTCGGCAGCAGGGCGCCAGAAGGCATGATCCTCTACGAGGATCTGATCGCCCGCTCACCCAACCACGAACCGGACATTCATTTCATCGTCGCGTTAAATCCCTACACTGGCGGTACGACGGGTACGCCGAAAAACATTAACTTTTTCGACTCTATCGGATACGCCTTCAGCGAGCTTTCGGAAGCCCCCCAGGTTTCTCTGGGTGAGTATCTCCGCTACCTATTACTACAGTTCAGTTTTATGTACTGGTTCGGCGGTACCACAATAAAGGACCCCATAAGCCAGAACATGCGCTGCCTGCTGCCCGGCCCCCTCTATCATGCGGGAACTATCTCCGGCTGGGCGCCATTTCTGATTTTGGGCGGGACCGCCATCCCGGTGCGGGGATTCGATCCCGAGGCTTTTTTGCAGATCATCGAGAAGGAACGGATCAGCTGGGTTTTTGTGGTGCCCACCATGCTTCAGCGGATCCTCGATCTGCCCCCCGAAGTGAGAAAGAAATACAATCTCGGTTCCATGCACTCGCTGATCTGCGCCGCGGCACCAGCCACGCCGGAACTGAAGCAGGCCGCCAACAAATTCTTCAGTGAGCAGGGCTGTACGAAAAACGTCTTCATGGAATTCTACGGTTCGTCGGAGACGGCCGTGGCCTCGGTGCTCCTTCCGGGTGACTACGAGGAAAATCAGAAGCGTTATGCCAGCGTCGGCAAGGTCAGGTGCGCGGAAACGAAGGTTTTTAACAAGGAAAGTCTCAGTTGGTGCGCCCCCGGCGCCGAGGGGAGCATCATGACCCGGAGCCTCACGACGATCAGCCTCAAGTATGCCGGTACGCCGGAAAAATTGGACCCGGCTTTCGAAAACATAGAGGAGCAGAGGTGGTTCGACGACGGGCTTCAAGGCTACATGGACAAGGATGGCTTTTTATACCTGACCGGACGTCTCAAGGAGATGATCATCAGCGGTGGCGTCAATATCTTCCCCCTGGAGATTGAAGCCACCATCATGCGGCACTCAATGGTGCTGGATGTGGGCGTGGTTCGTTTCCCTGACCGCGAGTTGGGAGAGGTTCCGGCCGCCGTCATCCAGTTGAGATCGGGTGAACAAGCCACATCCGACGATATTTTCCGCTTCTGCAGGGAAGAGGGCCTTACAGGGATGAAGATTCCCAAAGTGGTGGAATTCGTAAAAGAGCTCCCCCGACACATCGACGGGAAACTGGTAAAAAGAGAGTTGGAGGATAAATACTGGCAGGGTATAGAAAAGAGAGGATAAGGAGGTTAGTGTATGATGGAATTCAAAACGATTCATGTCCATTCATAACGAATTGAAGGCGAGAGAGATTTTTAAAATGAGCCTGGAGAAATTACTCTTTGAGTGCATCCATGAATAAGCCGCAGCGCCTGGGTTTACTTTCGGACAGTCATGGAAACCTCGAAGCCACCGAAAAAGCAATCGACATCCTCATGATCCATGGTTGTGAGCGTGTGATCCATCTTGGCGATTTCTGCGATACTAACCGCCGCGACCGCTTGGAAGACATCGTCCGGCTCTTTCAGGAAAGGGGGGTTATCGCCGTCAAGGGGAACAACGACTACTTGATCGAGTTGGCGCTATCCAACGGTTTCGGCGAGGGGTATTCCAACCAAAGGTGTATGTATGAATTTCTAAAAAGGGTTCCCATGAAGGTGGTCATGGATGATATTTGTTTTGCCCACTCCTTTCCCTTCGACTACCTGCGGGCCTTTTACGAACCCATAGATGTAGGCTCCACGGAACGGGCTTCTCTTCTCTTTCAGCAGATGCCCTACTGGATCCTCTTTTGCGGCCATTCCCATACGCCGGTATATTTTTGTTTGAACTATCCTGATGGTGTTCTTCGTAAGGTAGCACCACCGGGGGGAAAATTTTTATTGGAACCAACCAGTCGTTATATATTCGTGGTGGGTTCCGCCGATGAAGGTGAGTGCGCTATTTTCGATGCGGAAGTATCGACCTACGAGCGGATCAATATCTTCTCATGAGTTAATAAAAGGGGAGTATATGGGACACTCCCCTTTACAAACTCAATCCTTCGACTTGGAATCCCCCGGCTCTTGCCGGAGTGGGGCTCCAATTTACAGCGATTTCAACTGACTGTCGGCATAGAGCTTGCGAAGCTCGCGTTTGTTGAATTTACCCACGCTGGTCTTCGGGATTTCTTTTAAGAAGATTATCTCATCGGGTATCCAAAAGGCGGCCTTGACCTTATCCTTGAGGAAATTTTTGATTTCGTCGGCGGACACGCTTTGTCCCGGTGTGGCAACGACACAAGCCAGCGGCCTTTCCTGCCATTTGGGGTGCGGGACACCGATAATGGCCGCCTCCATGACCTTGGGGTGCGCCATTATCAGGTTTTCCAGGTCCACAGAGGAAATCCATTCGCCCGCACTCTTTAGCAGGTCTTTTTTCCGGTCCACCAGCCGCATATAGCCCTCTTCATCCATGGTTGCGATGTCTCCGGTATGATACCAGCCGTCACCGAAGGTCTCCTTGGAACGTTCTGGATCCTTATAATATTCATTCGCGATCCAGGGACCCCGTAAGCAGATCTCGCCCCATTCCTTTCCGTCCATCTTCGCCTCGTTGCCTTTGTCGGTCACGATCTTCACCTCAAGACCTACGGCAATAAGTCCACCACTGGATTTGATGTCATAAAGCTTTTCAGCAGGCCAATCGGCCATATAACTCTTGGGAATGGCCGCGCTGGCCATAGGTGTTGTCTCGGTAGCACCATAGGCTTGCCTGATGGGGAACTTGTATTTTTCATTGAGATCAATCATGAGCTGTCTTGGAATCGCCGATCCGCCACTTGCGATGGTTTTCAACGTACTGAAGTCGTGCCATCCCCCCTTCTCGAGGTAGTCGTGCAGCAGCATCCAGATAGTGGGGACCCCGGCGGTGAAGGTAACCTTTTCCTCTGCAATGGTTTTGCATAGCTTCTCCATATTGATCACCTCGCGGCCCGGAAGCACCTGCTTACAGCCAAAAGCAACTGCAGCAAAGGGAGCGCACCAGGCGTTGGCATGGAACATGGGAACGATGTGGAGGATGACATCAGATTCATTTGCCCCCAGGGTTACGGCAACAGCAAAGGTATGGAGGAAAATGGCTCGATGGCTGTATACCACACCCTTGGGGTCGCCTGTAGTGGCCGAGGTGTAGCACATCATAGCAGGATCCCATTCGGAAATGTCCGCAGGAAAATCATACTCCTCGGGAAACTGTCCTATCAGTTCGTCGTACATAATGAGATTGGGGATATTTGATGCCGGCTTCTTGCCAGTGTGCGAGAGCACCACGATGTGCTTGACAGTCTGGAGCTTGTCTTTGACAAGCTCCACAAACATGAGTAGGTCCTCATCCACAAACAGTACCTGGTCCTCGGCATGGTTGATGATGTAGGACAGGTGGTTCTGTGGCAGCCTGAAGTTTGCTGTATGCAGAACAGCTCCGTAGCAAGGCACGCCGAAGTAGAGCTCCAGGTGTCGGTGATCGTTCAGGGCCAAACTCGCAACTCTGTCCCCACGCTTTATTCCCAATGATTTGAGCGCATGGGCTAGCTGGCATACCCTTTTGTAGTAGTCCCCATAGGTGTACCGGTGCACACCTTCAGGAAACACCGAGACGATTTCTTTTTTGGAAAAGTATTTTGCAGACCTCAACAGAAACGTTTTCAGAAGCAGAGGAAAATCCATCATAGCGAAGACCTCCTTTTGTATTGTTGTATTATAATGCTAATACATGTATTAGCACTGCAGGAAAATCAAGTGTTTTTTTATTAGTATATTTCTCGCCTTCTGCATCAGCGTTTACGGCATCGGCCTACACATCGTGCAAGTTGTCCATCGAGAGGGCCTTGTGATTTTCTTTAAGTAAAACTCTCCATCGCTATATCCACCACGGAAAGATCTTCACTCTTAATGGCCGTCGCGGCAGCATCGACCTCCGGCAGGATATTCTTGATGAAGAACCTTGCTCCGGCGACCTTACCGGCATAGAAGGCGGCATCACGGTTGTTCTTGATGAATTCCTTCCAGACAACTGCATCCGAAGACGCCACGCCCTTTTCCTTGCTCAGGACAGCCAGCTTCTCCCGGGCGATACCGGCCTGCCAGAGAAGAAGCCATCCGGAAACGACCTTCCCCATCATCATCAGAAAGGGATAGGCGTGACTCACCGGTACTAAAAATTTACCCTCCCGGGTACAGGTGGAAAAAAAGATGCCCATCTCAGCCAGTGTGTTAACCGCCCTCAGAACGTCGGCGGCCAACCCCGTCAACTCCGGTTGTTCCTTATATTTGGTGATGGTGGCGTTCATTTCTCCCAAAAGGCTCAGGAAGTGGGCGCCTTTCTTCATTCCCAGCTTGCGTCCTATCAGATCCAGAGCCTGGACGCCGTTGGCGCCCTCATAGAGGGAGGCGATCTTTACGTCGCGCATGAACTGCTCCACGGGGTAGTCAGCACAGTAACCGTAGCCACCATAGACTTGGATGGCCAACTCGGTAACCTTAAAGCCAACATCGGAACAGTAAGCCTTGATGATCGGGGTGAGGATCTCCAGTAGGCCGTGCCATTTCTCTTTTTCGGCATCATTATCCACCGTCATTTCCTTATCGATGGCAAATGAGGCAAAATAAATCAGCGCCCGCATACTTTCCACGTTTGATTTCATCCATAAAAGCATCCGTCTTACATCAGGATGCTCAATGATGGCAACCTTGGGAGCGGCGTCATTGCCGAAATCGGCAATGGCCGTGCCTTGGATGCGTTCCTTGGCATACTGGAGGGCGTGAAGATAGGCGATTGAACCGCTGCCCACCCCTTGGAGGCCGGTGCCGATCCGGGCTTCATTCATCATCTGGAACATGACCTTGATGCCTTTTCGCTCTTCCCCGAGAAGCTCTCCGTAACATTGGCCGTTGTCACCGAAGTTGATGGTGCCAGTAGGGCTTCCGTGGAAGCCCATTTTTTCTTCGATTTTAGCTATTTCATAGTCGTTTCTTTTGCCAAGGGAGCCGTCGTCGTTAACGATGTATTTGGGAACGATGAATATGGAAATGCCTCTGGTACCGACAGGATTACCTTCTATTCGAGCTAGTACGGGATGAATGATGTTTGCGGTAAGGTCCTGATCCAAGCCAGTGATGAAAGATTTGGTCCCCTGAATAAGGAAGGTACCATCGGGCTGACGAATCGCCTTAGTGCTGAGGTTGCCTACGTCGGTCCCGGCGTTTGGTTCGGTAAGGCACATGGTCCCGCCCCACTCCCCGGAGATCATCTTTGGAAGGTATTTTTTTTTCTGGGCCTCCGATCCGTAGGTCTCGACGAGGTGCGATGCCCCATCGGCCAGAAAAGGCAGAACCAGAAAGCCAAGGTTATGGATGAACCACTCCTTGGCTGCTACAGTTATGCAATAGGGAAGGCCCTGGCCGCCGATTTCCTGGGATTTGCCCATTGCGCTCCAGCCGCCTTCGCTATAGAGTTTGTACAGCCGGTGGAAGACCTTGGGAACGCTGATTTTACCGTTTTCCAACCTGCACCCTTCACGGTCCGATTCCACCAGAGTAGGGAATATCTCTTCCACAGCAAACTTTTGCGCTTCCGTCAGAATCATGTCAAACATGTCTGGAGAGAAGTCCGTGTATGGAGCCTTCTCGCAAAGCTTATCCACCCCCAGCATTTCATAGAGCACAAACTTCTGGTCCCGTTCGTCTACAATCAAGTTCGCCATATCATTTCTCCTTTAATATTATTAAGTCAGTTTTTAATGGCTTCCGTCTTTGTCACCGCGGCATACTTTCCTTATGCGAAGGCAGATATATCTTCCTTCTCCCTGCGCAAAGATCGGGCTAACGGGTAGTCTTGGTAACTGTAACTTATTATAAAAATAGTTTATTTAGAAGGAAGAGCGGCGATGAAGCTGCCGGTCAACTTTACACCCCCCAAGGCATCTACAGCCTGGATGTCGCACTGGATGCGGTTTTCCCCACCTTCCGTGAACTTTTTCACTACGTTGCCGGTGACGGTAATTGTTGCACGGGCTTTCGTATTTTCAATGTCTGTCAGATCGGCCGGTTCAGTCATTCCGGAGAAGCGAACCTTGAAATTTTTTAAACATTTATTATCTATCCATTCCGTAATGGCACGGCTCGTTATCCCCATGATCAGCATTCCGTGGGCGATAACCCGCGGCATACCGAACATGGTCACGAAGGTCTCGTCGTGATGAAGGGGATTGAAGTCTCCGGAGGCGCCTGCGTAACGGACCAAGTGAGTTCTCGTGATGGGGTCCGACGTGAAGGAGGGCATAGCGTCGCCGATATTTATATTCTCGAAGTAGATTTTCTTAGCCATGACGTCCTCCTTATCTTTCTACCAGAGTAGAGCGGGATTTTATGACGAGCTCTCCCCGTTGATTGCGAATTTCTGTTTCAATTACGGTGAATTCCATGAATTTACCGGGTTTGTCTTTCTTTTCCTTGTCGTACATCTCGACGACCTTGGATCTTCCCGTCATGATGTTGCCGGGATGGATGGCGCCCAGATAATCGTATTCCTCCTCGCCATGGAGGAGTCGGATTAGGTTGATACCCAGGGCCTGGACGATAGGCATGAGTCCTCCGCCTGCCCAGAGAGGGAAACAGGTCTGGAAGGTGGGCGGCGCGATGATGTCCTTGTAGCCTGCCTTTTGCGCCGCTTCCCGGTTTACATAGAGGGGATTTACCTGATCCTTGTCTTCTTTCTGAGAGATGGCCATAGCAAATTCGGCTATCTTTCCCTTTTCCACTTCAAATGTGTAGGGGGAAAACTCCATCCCTAATTTTGATTTATCCGCCATTTTGCCCTCCTTTTTTAATATAATGAAAAACTTTAATTAAGGATTGAATTAAAAATCAATTTAAAACGCCCCCCTTTTCATAGTCACTGATCTGTTCTTCCGTATAGCCGATATCGAGAAGGACTTCCCGGGTGTGAGTGCCGGCGGGACAGCCGAGAGAGCGATATTCCTGTTTGGTGGCGGAAAATTTGATGGGGTTCGCGATCTGTCTTAATTTTTCTCCCGAAGGAAGGACGAACTCTACAATCATTTTTCTTGATAGAGTATTTTCATCGGCGATCGCTTCCGCCAGCGAAAGGACAGGTTCCACACAGGCGTCCACCTGTGAAAAAATTTCCGTCCACTGATCCCGCGTCTTTTGCCGGAAGATTTCCCGGATCTCTTTTTTTACTTTTTCCAGATCGGGCGGGATGATGCCGAGGGGGATCAGATCCTCCCTGCCGATCGTCCGGCAGAGGGCAGCGAAAAACTGCGGCTCCAGGCCGCCGAAGCTTATGTACCGCCCATCTTTTGTTTCATAGAAATCATAGAGTGAGCCGCCGTTTAAAAATTCCTGTTCTCTTTGGGGTTCTGCTGCGCCACCCAGATAGGCCGCGGCCGTCATGGCGTTGAAAGCCATGACACCGTCGGTCATGGAGATATCTATATACTGTCCCTTACCCGTATCCTTACGGTGGATCACAGCCGCCAGAATACCGATGACGGAGTTGTTGGATCCGGAGGCCACGTCGGCAATCTGCATACCCGTAAGAAAGGGTCCCTTATCTTTTGTCCCCGAGTAGTTCATGAGCCCGGAACGGGCCAGATAGTTGATGTCATGACCGGCCCGGCTTTTGAGCGGCCCCGTCTGTCCGTAACCGGTGAGTGAACAGTAGATCAGGGAAGGATTCACAACCTTCAGATCTTCATAACCTAAACCAAGCTTGGTCATGACGCCGGGACGGAACTGCTCGATAATGATATCGTATTCCTTGACCAGTCTGTGGACGATCTCAACGGCACCCGCTATCTTGAGGTTGAGAGTCAGACAGCGTTTCCCCCTTCCCAGATAGGCAATGTTGCATGATAAATCGTTACCGGGAAGGAAGGGCGGCATGAAGGCAGCCAAATCTGGGCGGGAGCCGGAGAGTACACGAAGCACCTCGGCGCCCATATCGGCCAGCATCATCGTCGCGTAAGGTCCGGGCAGGAGTGTCGTAAAATCCAGTATCTTTAAATCGTTCGGGGTCCGGGCATCGACAGTCTCCTTTAGAGACCCATGAAGCGGGCGGCGATCATCTTCATGATCTCGTTAGTTCCGGCGAAGATCCTAGTGACCCGGATGTCTCGCCAGTAGCGAGAAATGGGATATTCGTCGCAATACCCATAGCCGCCATAGAGCTGGAGGCAACGATCGGCGACTTTGAAGGCCATGTCGGTCGTCCAAAACTTGGCCATGGAGACTTCCACAACCACGTTTTTACCCTCGATATGGTCCATAATGAGCTTGTCCAGGAAGGTCCGTCCCAACTTTACCTCGGTTGACATTTCGACGAGCTCGAACTGGGTGTGCTGGAATTTGGAAAGAGGTTTACCGAAGGCTGTTCTCTCTTTGCAATACTGGATCGTCATTGCCACCATCATCTCTGCCGACGCCACGGCGCCGATAGCGCAAACGAGTCTTTCCTGCTGAAGTTTCTGCATGAGCTTCAAGAATCCCGTTCCCTTCTCTCCCATCCTATTTTCCTTGGGAATCCGGCAGTCGGTAAAGTACATTTCCGCCGTGTCCTGGCTGTGCCAGCCGATCTTTTTGATCTGCTTGCCTTTCTCGAAACCGGGAGTGGTGGCATCGACGAGGAAAAGATCTACGGCGGAATGGGGATCGTTAATCGATGGGTCTCTGGCGGCCACAATGATGAGGTCGCAATTGATGCCGTTGCTGATGAAGGTCTTCTGGCCGTTTAAGACGATATGATCTCCGTCTTCTGTAGCTGTGGTCTTCATGGCGGCCAAGTCGCTCCCCGCGTTGGGTTCCGTCACAGCTAACTGAACCAAGGCATACATAA
>CAVQCU010000158.1:0-4650 GCA_963710995.1 uncultured delta proteobacterium | reverse complement strand
ATCGTTGAGGGCGTTGTGGATACTGCTTTAATCGGTTTTTCTGATGTTACTGGATTTAGAGTATTAGTCTCCGGCTGAAGAAGTGGAGCATCTTTCAAGACGTAACCTCGTGCCTCCATGCACATATTGAATAAATTATATTCTTGTATACTAGCAGATGCAGCAGCGCCAGCCATTACAGCAAGCCCTACCCATCCTGTACCCCCACCTTCCCAAGAAGTTTTTGATTCTTGAACACACTCATATTTATCCTTCTTAAAATCTAAGCCTTCTTTAGTCGGATACCAAAGTTGGTTTGTTGTTGCACATCCTGCTAATAAGAATAACAAACCACAAGCAACAATAATTATTTTACATTTCATAGTATTACCCTTTTATAAAATATTTTAATTAATGCTTCTGATTAGATGTTTGTGAATTGAGTATGTTTCAATATGCTCTTATAGAATTAGTTTGTCAATATAATGGAAAAGGGGGTAGTGACTCATTTTGAAATTAAAAATAATGTTATGGCTAATAATAAAAAAAATATTGCAAAAAGCATCCATGAAATGAGGGTAGGAACTTGTTGCTCAGTTGCAGTGGGCTTGATTGCATCAAAAAAAGCCCCAATTGCAAAATATAAAGAGACGACAATTAAGCCAATTATTATATAAATCATATCTTCACCCCATTAACTCACCAAACGTATTTTATTACAGCGGCAAGCAATAAAAGGAATATAGCGAAAAGAAAAAAGTTGGCAATATAAGTAGAATTTTCAACAGTTAATCCATCTGTAAAACCTTCATTGACAAAAATAGAAAATATAGCAAAACAGACTACAATCACAGCTATAATAATTAATGCAGTTGTTAAAAAATTCATGGTCTATCCTTAAAGAATGATTATATTAATAGTGTGCCCCCGCTAGGATTCGAACCAAGATCAACTTCTTAGCAGGAAGATGCTTTATCCATTAAGCTACGGGGGCACAAAATGAGAACGGGGCTTGTGACTTGCCGTATGCCACTTGCCCCGTTCCTGTTCTTGGTTCTATATCATCTTCCTGCTGTGTTTAAGATACGCTCTTAAATTTTATTGTCAAGTAAATTATTACAAACCTTATGTGCATAATAACTCTACGATTTCCTCAATCGTCCATACATGATCTGCAATCCCTGCTTCCATTGCCCGTCCCGGTTTTTTTGTGCTTTTGTATTTTCCGCCACGGTTCATAAATTTAGAATTAGAACATCACCCCTTAAAGGGGGGTGATTTTTCTAAGTTCTAAAACTCTAAAATTATATTTAGAACCTTTAGAGAATTTAGAACATTTAGAACGTGTCATAAAAGTTCTATTAAATATGAAAGTTCTAAACTTCGTCATAATTAGCAAGCCGGATTTTCTTCCAATGTTCCCCCCGGCCTCTTTTTTCGTTCAGTAAGAAGCGCGGTTCTTTCGGATTTTGCGCCCACAACATGAAGTCACTTATCCGCTTGTTTGATAGTCCGGTTTTTTCTTTGAAAATACTCTTGAAAATTTTGACATCCATTTCCCCATATTCCAAAATTGTTTTGGCAATCGGATAATAGGTTAACAGCGCCGGGGGTGCTAGTTTCGTTCTGGAAGTTTTCTTTTCCGGGATAATGTTATCAGCGCGGCGGAAACAATAGCCTTCCCCTTCATTCGTCCAGACTATTGAAAAAGGTTCAATCGGCGGATAATTGCGCTGTAAAACTTCAATGACAATGGCTTCCTGTTCTGTAGCGTGTTGAGTTAGAGCAAGGGCAGCGTCATAATCACGGCTTAAAACATTAGAACCAGCGCCCCTGTCTTGAATATTCCTATCACCGGGTGATCCCTTAGGATCATGGTGAACATAGGCAACTGCTGCGTCTGTTTCTTCCGCCAGCATATCAAAACATGCCATTATAGCTTTCATATCTTCGGCGGTATTCTCAACGCCTGTTGCTATTTTATAAAGTGGATCAAAGACTATAAGTTCCGGGCGAAAATTTAGAACCGCTGTTTGTATTCGTTCTATGCCTGCCGCGCCTGTAATTCCTAATCCACGGCCATTGAGAATTAAAAGTCTATCCTCTAAATCATTGGCATTAATACCCACAGCGCGGCACATGTTTTTCAAGCGCCGTTGGCAATGCTTGTCTTTTATTTCGAACTGAATATAAATGACTTGCCGTTTCTGAGTTATTCTCAACCCCATGAACGGCCTTCCGGCAGCAAGGCATAAACATAATTGAAGCGTAAGAAAAGATTTCCTTACCTTACTACTGCCGATAATCGCCAGTTTGTCACCCGCGTCAAAAAGGTTTTCAATAATCTGATTCGGTTCTTCGATTTCTTCTTCAATCAACTTAGAAGCGTTTAAAAAATTTAGAGGCTCATCTTGATTCAAAAATAATTTCAGTTCTGAGATAATCTTATTCGCTGCTGCTGGATCACCGTCCTGCATTGCCTGTACATAAATCACGGATAAGAACTTCCACCGGGTTTTCGTTTGTTTGTTCATAGAAATCAGCAAAGCCGTTCATTGATTCCCTTCCTTTTCTGGTATGTTCAGCCAGAGAATTCTTTGATATTTTCCTGTATCGCGTAAATGTCCCGGCAGCCTTGACAACCGCGCCGGATTAGAGCAAGCGGGATCAACGCCCAGAGGTATTAAGTATTGATCATATAGTTTTTGTTTTATTTCACGCTGCCAGTCACTTATTGAGTTAATGTTAGTTAATTTAATCCAACCATGAATTGATTTCCCGCCGGAATCCATGAGCGCCATAATCGGCAGCTTTGCCGCTGTCCAAAATCGGATTTGTTCTTCACGGTTCAGATTATCGAATTCAACAAGGCAGTATCGGAATGAATTAATGTTATTGTCACCCCGGAATGTTTCCCCGTCACCGCCTTTTTTCGGCGCTGGTTTGCCTGTAAATGGATTTATGATTATAAAGGGCGCTGTCTTGCCCCCGGATTGAAAAAACTTAATCCACGCTGCCGCTGTGCGGATATTCTGGCCGATTATTCCGGGTTCTAATCGTTCACCGATAAAGAGCAAATCAGAAGGTTCAAACATGGCCAAGAGAAAATTAACCTTGATCATCTTCCGGCGGCCAGCCAATCCGAATTGGTGACTTTTCCCATAAATCAACTTCTTCTGAAATATTGGATTGTTCAAGTATTCGCTGCAACGTTGCCTTACTGTCTTTGATAATTGGCTTAGATTTTGGCGGAATATAGCGCCTGTATCTTTCGCCATTAGGTAAAGTGATATTGCAGTTATCTTTGGCGGCGCGGATAATCGCTTCATTGATTTCCTTATCCGAAACTTTCCGCTTGCCTGCCGGAATAGAACCGCGAATTTCAGAAAAGATTTCTTCCGGCGGTATGTCTGCTAACACCCCCAGATTTGCAGCGCTTAATAATGAGGGGTGACAACCAGTTCCCGGCGCTGGCATACTGTTCAGTTTTTCAATATATTTTTCGTGTGCTGACATTACACGGCCTCATTAAAACTAATGCGGCGGCCTTCAACCCATTTGATTACATCTTCGCTTTTGTAACGGATTGAGCGCCCGGAAGTTCCAACCTTGTAATAAGGTAAATTACGGCGGCAAAAGCGGTCATTTCTCAAAGTGGATAATGCTCTGCCAGTGATCGCCGAAACTTCTTTTTCGTTTAAGTAAGGCTTTTCTAACAATTCTTTCATTTTGCTTTTTCTCCCTTCAAAGTGATTTAAGGTTACAGAAAATAAATTCCCATAACGATGATTTAATAATAGGGATTAAAGGTATAAGCTTCAATGAAATAGGAAGAAATTTTCACGGAAAACGTAACGTTTCCGGTGGATTGCCTAAAACGTAACGTTTCCGGTGGGTGTAATTTGGGGGGTATTATTTTTTGAAGGGATTAGTTTTTATTTTATCTGACTTTGTATTGCGCATAATGTCAATAATCGTATCTATATCAAGGCCACTTAAAATAGGCTTGCCGTCTTTATCAATTTTTTTTGTCCTTGTTAGAACAAACTTCCCTGTTGCTGTTTTTACATTTTTTAAATCCGGCATTACTTTTTCTTGAATGTATTTAGCAATTTTGTTTTGTGATAACTTCTCTAAAACCTTCTTCTCTGTTGGATTATTAATTAGTCTCAAAAAAGTTTCAGTAACATATTTTTCTTTAACAGCGTGCTTTTCTCTTGTTGTTTCGGTAGCTTTTGCAATGCGAGTAACATCACGTTGTTTTGCTCGCTGTCTCTCAATCTCCTTCCCAGTTTCTTTAGCATTTGATAGTTTTAAACTCTCTTGGTAAGCTTCAATGGATGGAATTAATCTGTCATTCATAAATGGTAAATTCTGGATTTCTTCAATTACTTCATCTGGAAAGGATTCTATAGGTAGCCCGGCAAATCTTTCTGATTCCAAGACTAATGTCAGAACCTTTATGCGTGTTTCATTATGAGGGGTTGAAAGTTTCCGTTTATTAATTTCATCCAACTCTTTTTGAGCATGTTTCTTTAGGACATTTAATTTTTCACTGTCTTCATATTCACGCCTTTCCTCATCTTCTTTTGTAGGAATCCTCATTGCCTTCCCTCTCACAGCACCCCTTTGTTTAGCCGGAAAAACAGAAAAGGGGTTCTCTCTGCTTAT